>DAICYU010000031.1 GCA_027311485.1 Acetobacteraceae bacterium | reverse complement strand
CAGAATATCGGGATCTGCACACATCTTCTGTTTGTCGCCCGCAATCTTGAGCGGATCGGGGATCATACGACGAACGTCGCTGAGACCGTGTATTATGCGGTGACAGGGGACGAAATGTCAGGGCCTCGACCGAAGGCTGAAAGCGACACGTACCTGCCGTGAATCCGGCCACGAGCATGTCCATGGCCGAGGCAAGCCATCACGAAACACAGCGATAGGCCGGCTCTTTCTTTGCCGGCATTCAGCTATGGTGAACCGGCATCTTGACCTGGATCAGGATGGGCATGCCGCCTGACGTCCATACTGGTATCAGTATTACAGGAGGGCGCCATGCAGAAGCCACCGGAACGGAAAACCCCGCGGCAGCACATTCGGGAACGGGCCGACCGCATGTGGCGCGACGATGGGGCTCCGAAGGGACGTAAGGCCGAGTATCTGGAGCGGGCGCGTGAATTGCAGGCGATTGAGGACCATCCGTCGGCCGGCCTGTTGCCCAACCCGGCGGCCAGCCACCCCGGCGAGGTGCCGCCGGCGGAGCCCGTCGAGGAAGCGGCGCTGATGGAGAATCTCGGCGAATTTCCCGGATTTCAGACCGACCAGGGGGACCGCAGCCCGGTCCCCATGACGCGCGACAAGGCTCGGCGGCTGCTCCGGGGCACGTAACGCCGGTGATCGACCGGCGGCACATTCCTTATCGCGGCGTTGACTACACGTTGAATCGGAACAGCAGGATATCGCCGTCCCGCACGATGTAGTTCTTGCCTTCGACACGCATCTTGCCGGTTTCCTTGGCACCCTGCTCACCCCGGCACGCCACGAAATCATCATATGCGATCGTTTCACACGCAATGAAACCGCGTTCGAAGTCCTTGTGGATCACCGCGGCGGCCTGCGGTGCGCGAGTGCCCTGGGTAATGGTCCAGGCGCGGGTTTCCTTCGGCCCGCAGGTGAAATAGGTCACCAGTTGCAGCAGGTCGTAGCCGGCGCGGATCACCTGATCCAGGCCGCTCTGTGTCAGGCCCAGGCCCTCCAGGAACTCCGTCCGGTCATCGGCGGGCAGCTGCGACACCTCGGCTTCGATGGCGGCGGACACGACGATTGACGGTGACCCCTGCGCCGCTGCCCAGTCCCGCACTTTCGCCGAGAATGCGTTTCCGGTCGCCGCCGATGCTTCCTCGACATTGCAGACGTACAGAACCGGCTTGGATGTCAGCAGTTGCAGCCGGCGGACCGCTTCTTCCTCACCGGGCGGGATCGCGGTGCGCGCCGGCCTGCCGTCCTGCAGGGCGGCCACCAGAGGCTCCATGATCGCGACCGCGGCGATGCTTTCCTTGTCGCCGCCGCGGGCGCGCTTCTGCGCCTGGGTCAGGCGGCGTTCCAGGCTGTCCAGGTCGGACAGCATCAGCTCGGTTTCCACCACGTCGATGTCGCGCAGCGGATCGATGGAGCCTTCCACATGGGTGATGTCGCTGTCCTCGAAGCAGCGCAGCACGTGGATGATGGCATCGACCTCGCGGATATTGGCCAGGAACTGGTTGCCCAGGCCTTCGCCCTTGGACGCACCGCGCACCAGGCCGGCGATATCGACGAATTCCAGGCTGGTCGGCACCACTTTCACCGACTTGCCGATGTCCGCCAGCACATCCAGGCGCCTGTCGGGCACGGCGACGCGGCCGACATTCGGTTCAATGGTGCAGAAAGGGTAATTCGCCGCCTGCGCCGCGGCGGTCGCGGTCAGGGCGTTGAAAAGCGTGGACTTGCCGACGTTGGGCAGTCCGACGATGCCGCAGTTGAAGCCCATCAGCGCACGTCCTGTGTATGCAAGGCGACCTTGCTCATGAAATCTTCCATTCGGCCGGCGGCCAGCAACGCGGCCTCATCCGCCACGGCGTCCAGCAGCGCGATCAGCCAGGGTTTGTCGTCGGCGGTGAAGTTGCCCAGCACATGGCCCAGCACCCTCTCCTTGGTGCCGGGGTGGCCGATGCCAAGCCGCACGCGCCAGTAGTTGGGGGTGCCGAGCATGCGGTCCATGCTGCGCAGGCCGTTGTGGCCGGCGGCGCCGCCGCCTTTTTTGACCCGCATCTTGCCCGGGGCCAGATCGAGTTCGTCGTGGAAGGCCACGATCGCGTCTGGCGGCAGCTTGAAGAACGCCGCTGCTTCCTGCACCGACTCGCCGGAGCTGTTCATATAGGTCAGCGGCTTCAGGCCGAGGATTTTCTCGCCGCCGACCGTACCTTCGGCGGTCAGGCCCTTGAAGCGGCGCCGCCACGGACTGAAGCCGTGGCGGGTCGCGATCACGTCCAGCGCCATGAAGCCGATATTGTGGCGCTGGCCTGCCATCCCAGGCTCCGGATTGCCTAAGCCCACCCAGAGCTGAGTCACAGGGGTCAGCCCTTCTTGGCAGGCGCCTTGGCGGCGGCCTTCGCTGGCGCGGCGGCCTTGGCCGGTGCGGCGCCCTTGGCGGGTGCGGCGGCGGCGGCACCGGCTTCGGCGGTCACTTCGATCTTGGTCGGCGGCACGACGGTCGCGACCACGAAGTCGCGGTCGATGACCGGCTTCACGTTCTCGGTGCCCTTCAGGTCATGCCAGCGGACGTTGTCGTTGAAGTCCAGCGGACCGAGGTCGGCGATGAACTGCTCCGGGATGTGCTCCGGGTCGCAATAAACCTCAACCGCGTGGCGCACGACGTTCAGCACGGCGCCGCGCTTGATGCCGGGGCTGATGCCGTCGTTCTCGAAATGGACCGGAATGAAGACCTTGATCCGTTCGCCGGGCGTCAGCCGCTGGAAATCGACATGCTCGGGCGCGTCGGATACCGGATGATACTGCACGCCACGGATCAGCGCACGGATCGCTTGCCCGCCGGCATTGATCTCATACAGGCGGGACTGCCAGCCGGCGCGATGCAGCTCGCGCAGCACGACGCGCGGGTCCAGCTCGATCAGGCTGGGCTCCTGCTTGCCGCCATATACCACCGCGGGAACCTTGCCCGCTCGCCGGGTCGCACGCGCCGCCCCCTTACCGCTTCGCGCGCGAACCCCGGCCTCGATTGTCACTACATTGGCCATGGTTTGCTCCTGAACGAAAAACGCCGGCCTCCAGGGGTGCCGACGTACGGCGCGGCGTTTAGCCCAGGATCCGCGGCCGCGCAAGCGCGATGACGGAACGGGCTTGACTCATCGGGCAATCCACCCACGTCTCGATTCGAATATGTAGCCTCGGCTACATTCTGTTGTATAAGGCGCAATTGATGGCAGAAGCTTCATCTTGCCGGATGGAACCATGAGCGAAGTTGCGATCCGTGCCAGCCTTTCCGATCGTACGTCGGCCGCCGGAGAGCGCGCGTTGCGCGGCGGGCGTGGCGGACTGGCCGGCCTGCTGCCGTTCATCGGCCCGGCCGTGGTCGCCTCGATCGCGTACATGGACCCTGGCAATTTCGCGACCAACATCCAGGCCGGCGCCGGTTACGGCTACATGCTGCTGTGGGTCGTGCTGCTGGCGAACCTGATCGCCATGCTGTTCCAGGCCCTGTCCGCGCGGATCGGCATTGTCACCGGCAAGAGCCTGCCCGCATTGTGCCGCGACCATTTTCCGCAGCCCCTGGTCATCGCCATGTGGCTGGCCAGTGAGGTCGCGGCGATGGCGACCGACCTGGCTGAATCCATCGGTGCCGCCATCGGCATCAGCGTGCTGTTTCACCTGCCGCTGCTGGCCGGCCTGCTGATCACGTTTGCGATCACCTGGGGCCTGTTGAGCTTTCAGTCCCGCGGCTTCCGACCGATCGAGCTGATCATCACCGGCTTTGTCGGCATCATCAGCCTGTCCTACCTGATCGAGCTGTTCATCGCCCCCCCCGACTGGGGAGCCGCCGCCTATCATACGGTCGTGCCGATGCTCACGGACGCCAACAGCGTCACGCTGGCGGTGGGCATTGTCGGCGCCACCGTCATGCCGCACGCCATCTACCTGCACTCCGCCCTGATGCCCGGCCGTGTCGCGGCGGGGACCGAAGCGGAAAAGCACCGCCTGATTGGCTACTCGAACAAGGAAGTGCTGCTGGCCCTGTCGCTCGCCGGACTGGTCAACCTGGCGATGGTGGCGATGGCCGCGACCATGTTCCACAAGGGCCATTCGGACGTCGGCGAGATCGAAACCGCCTATCACACCTTGCTGCCGCTGATGGGCGTCGTCGCCGCCGGCGCCTTCATGGCATCGCTGCTGGCGTCCGGTCTTTCAAGCTCGGTTGTCGGCACGATGGCAGGCCAGGTCATCATGCAGGACTTCGTCGGCTTCCGCATTCCGATCTGGGTGCGGCGGGTGGCGACTATGATACCGGCGATCATCGTCGTGGCCGCGGGCGTGGACGCGACCCGCGCTCTTGTGCTCAGCCAGGTCGTGCTCAGCCTCGCGCTTCCGGTACCGATGATCGCGCTGATGGCGCTGATTCGTCGCCCCGCGTTGATGGGCCGGTTTGCGATCGGCCCGCGCACGTATGCGCTCGCTTTGGCGATGACTGGGCTGGTGCTGGTTTTGAACATCATCCTGCTGTTGCAAACCTTCGGCATTGTGGCAGACCCTTCCGCCGGCAACTGACCCATGTCCGGATTGATGATCGAAAGCCCGACTCACGCGGCGCTACCGGCCGAACCAACCCAGGCCAGCCGCTTCGGCAAGGCGCGTTCGGCGCAGTCCGGGGCGCTTCTGGAAGACTACGTCGAATTGATTTCCGACCTCCTCGCCAGCGGCGGGGAGGCTCGACCCACCGATATCGCCCGGCGGCTCGGCGTCGCTCATGCAACCGCGATCAAGACGATCGGGCGGCTGAAGCGGGAGGGACTGGCGGTCGCGAAGCCCTATCGCGGCGTGTTCCTGACCGAAGCCGGCGAGCAACTCGCCGTGCGCGTCCGCGCGCGCCACCGGCTGGTGGTGGATCTGCTGCTGGCCGTCGGCGTGCCGGTGGAGGCGGCGGAATCGGATGCCGAGGGGATCGAGCACCACGTCTCGGACGTGACACTGGAAGCATTCGCACGGTTCCTGCGCCGCAGCTGAAGCCGCACGGAAGCGGCTGCGCCAGTAAACCTTTGGCTACGTTCGCGACCCGTTGTTCGACAGCACGTCGGCCGGCAGCCAGACCCGCTGCACACGCCATGCACCGTCCTGTAAATCCATCTCTAGCTTGATCGGGTCCGCCTGCCCGCGAGCCTGCAGGCTGACCAGGAACGTGGTCGGGGTTTCGAAGAACGCCCAGTTCACATGGACATCGGCCCCCCGTATCGCCTTCGCCGGCTCTGCGGCGGGCGTGGTCGCCGCGGCCGCCACCAGCGCTTGCGGCGTTACGGTCTGGTCGATCTTGCTGGACGCAATGCCGCTGATGAACGAAGCGCCGAAGGGCGGCAGGGAGCCGCCATCCTGCGTCGGGGCATTGACCCCGCCCAGGTCGCAAACATCTTCCTTGATGCCCTCCCGCACGGCGGGCCAGTCCACCAATGTTTCAAGCGTTGCGGCATCCGCGGTTCGGATCGCCAGCCCGAGCCTGAACAGCGTCACGTAGGGGTAGGCGACATAGAGAGCCCCGATCCCCAGGACCGTTGCAAGGAGTGGCCACCTGACACGCATCACGCACCCTCCTGTTCCATGTCGATGTGCATGAGCATAACGCACAACAAGCCGATCCGCTGCCACCGATTAGCAGCAGGATGCCGCACATCGGTTTGATGAAACGTTAATTCGGTGGTGAGTTCAACAAACTTTCATAAACCGCCTGGTCCGTTACGCCTTCCGTCCCGAACAGCAGCACGCGGCTGGCGGCGTCGATGCGCAGGGCTGACCGTGCGGCTGGATCCGCGATAATCAGGCGCAACACCGCGAGGCCAGCCACGCCGGACTCGCCGATTCGGAGTCCGTCCGCAGCAAGCGCGCGCATGGTGTCGATCGCCGCCCGATCCGGAATTGCGACGAAGGCGAAGGCGGCACGCTCCAGCTCCTGCCAGGCGATCAGACTTGGCTCCCCGCAGGCCAGGCCGGCCATGATGGTGTCCAGCTCACCCGGCACGCTCGCCATGCCGCCGGCCTGGGCGCTGGCCAGCAGGCAAGCGGCCCGCTCGGGCTCCACAATCACCAGCAGCGGCGCCGGCGTGAAACGGGCGCGCATCTGCACCGATACGGCGGCCGCCGCACCGCCTACGCCCGCCTGCATGAATACGTGCGTCGGCGGGGGACCGGTCCACTGGTCCGCCGCCTCATCGGCCATGACGCGATAGCCCTGCATCACATCGCGAGGGATCTCGGTGTAGCCGGGATAGGACGTGTCCGACACGACGAACCAGCCATTGATGGCGGCCTGGCGGTCGGCTTCGCGCACCGCGTCGTCATAGGTGCCGGGCACGCGGATCACCGTCGCCCCGTAATGGGCGATGGCATCGGCCCGGCCAGGGCTGACTGTTTCATGCACGAAGATAACGCACTGGCAGCCGAAGCGGCTGGCGCCCCAGGCGACCGAGCGGCCGTGGTTGCCATCCGTGGCGCAGGTCACGGTGATCGAGGTTGGATTGGTGCCATGCCGAGCCTGTTCGGCGGCCAGGAGGTTTGCGACGGCATAGGCGCCACCCAGCGCCTTGAAGCTGCCCAGGCCGAACCGGGTGCCCTCATCCTTGATCCGGATTGTGGCGACAGCAGCCTGTTGCGACAGGCGGGGCAGGTCATGCAGCGGGGTCGGCGCGTAGCCCTCCCACCCGGCGATGATGGCCTTGGCGCGGCGAAAGCCCCCCGACGACAGGATCGTCAGGCCCGGCGTGCCGTGCCGCGGGTTGATGAACAGCGTGAAGGCATCTGGCGGGTTCATGCACACCGTCTTACGCGAGCCTCCCCCCGGCGCAATCCACCCCCGGCGCAATCCACCCCTGGCGCAATCTCCCCTGGCGCAATCTCCCGGCGCAAACCGTCACGTTGGGCAAATAGTGGACCACCCGGCCAAGCGGTGCGATTAAGTGCGGATTGCGGGAGACGTGCGATGAAGGTTTCGATTCTGGGCGGCGGCGGGTTCCTCGGCCGCAAAATTGCAGGGAAGCTGGCGCAGGACGGTGCCCTGGGCGGCAGGAAACTGACCGGGCTGACGCTGTTCGACGTTGTCGAACCGCCGAAGCCGGCCGCGTCGTTCCCGGTAACGGCGCTGGCCGGGAATGTGGTTGATCTGCCGCCCGCGGCGATTCCCGCCGATACAGATGTCGTGTTTCACCTGGCTGCCGTGGTCAGCGCCGCGGCCGAGGCGGATTATGATCTGGGCCGGCGTGTCAACGTCCGCGGCACCGACGCGGTCGTGGACCGCTGCCGGACTTTGGGAACCCGGCCGCAGGTGGTCTTCACCAGCTCGGTGGCGAGCTTCAGTGCCGACCAGAACACGATCCTGCCGGACAACACGCGGCAAATTCCCGGCAACAGCTACGGCGCGCAAAAGGCAATCGCCGAACTGATCCTGGCTGATGCGTCACGCCGCGGCTTCCTGGATGCGGTATCGATCCGGCTGCCGACTGTGGTCGTCCGGCCCGGGCGGCCGAACAAGGCGGCCAGCTCCTTCTTTTCGGCGATCGTGCGGGAGCCTTTGCTGGGCCTGGAGACCGAATTGCCGGTGCCGGATGATTTCGCGGTGTGGGTGTGCAGCCCGCGGCGCGCAGTGGACTGGCTGCTGCATGCCGCGACGCTGGACACCAGCCAGATGGGTCTGGACCGCAGCATCGACCCGCCGGGCATCAGCACGACGGTAGCGCATCTGCTGCAGGCGCTGGATCAGGTCTCGCCCGGCGCCTCGGCGCATGTGAAGCGTGTGGCCGACCAGACCATCTATGCGATCGTATCGACCTGGCCGCCGGCGTTCGAAGCGCTGCACGCCCGCACTCTGGGCTTTTCCGCGCACGAACCGGTGCTGGATGTGATCCGCGCGTTCATCGAGGATGATCTTGAAGCGACGAAGGCGGATCGCGCACGTTAACGAAACGAATTGACAAAAAAATTTACCATTATCCTGCCCTAATCGGGGGATGAAATGTTGCGTGGGTCCGGGTTCGGTCCCACAAGTGGACCTCGTTTCTGATCGCGGCTGGATTTCGCGCATGCCGATACTGCACGGCGGCTCATTCCTGTTGGATGCACGGCGCATCCGCACCAACGGCAGGGATAAGTCCGCCGGTCCCGCCGAATCGCGATCCGGCCCTACACCGGCGCGCCGTCCCAGACGTCCGATCGGATCGGCGGTCATGCACGCGCCGCAGGTGCTGCGCGCCCTGGTCCGGACCGATGAAATCTGGCTGGTGGTGCTGGCCGCATTCCTGGGCTGTGCCACCGGCTGCTGCGTCTGGTTGATGACCGAGACGACGCAGCTTGTGCATCAGACCTTGTTCGGCATCAGCCCGGGTGAGCGCCTGAGTGCGATGAAATGGCTGCCGCCGGTGCCATCCGTCCTCGTGCCCTGCCTGGGCGGCCTTGCGCTGGGCCTGGTGACGCTGGGCATCGGACGGCTTCGCAACCGGCGCACCGTGGACCCGATCGAGGCGAACGCGTTGTTCGGTGGCCGCATGTCATTGACCGGCAGCCTGATCGTCGTGTTGCAGACAATCATGTCGAACGGTGTCGGTGCCTCGGTGGGGCTGGAGGCCGGCTATACCCAGATCGGCTCGGCCATCGGGTCGCGCTGGGGGCATGCGTTCCGGGTGCGGCGGAACGACCTGCGGCTGCTGGTTGGCTGTGGTGCGGCCGCGGCCATCGCCGGCGCCTTCAATGCGCCGCTGACCGGGTCGTTCTATGCGTTCGAGCTGATCATCGGCACTTATACACTAGCCGCTTTCGCGCCGGTGGCGGTGGCGGCGCTGGTGTCCCAGGCCGTGGTCAACGCGCTGGGCGGCGGCGTGTTCGATATCACGCCGGCGGTGCCAGCCCATATCGAGCCGCTGGATTATATTCCGATCCTGGCGCTGGGCATGCTGTGCGCCCTGCTGGGCATCTCCATCATGCGCGGCGTCACCATCACCGAAGACCTGTTTCGCCGCAGCGGCGTGCCGATATGGATGCGCCCGTCGATCGGCGGGCTCGCGATCGGGCTTCTGGCGCTGGTCACGCCGTCGGTGCTGTCCTCCGGCCATGGCGCCCTGGGGCAGACGTTCACCCATCATGACCCGCTGCGCTGGGTGGTGCTGCTGGTGGCCCTGAAGGCGACCGCCAGCGCGATCTCGATCGGCTCCGGCTTTCGCGGCGGTTTGTTCTTCGCCTCCCTGTTCCTGGGCGCGCTGCTTGGCAAGGCATTCGCCGGCGCGCTGGCCCTGGTCAGCACCGCGCACGCGATCCCGCAGGAGGTCTGCGCACTGGTCGGCATGAGCGGGCTGGCGGTGGCGATCATCGGCGGGCCGCTGACCATGGGCTTCCTGGCGCTGGAGGCGACCGGCAGCCTGCCGATGACAGTGGCGGTGCTGGCCGCCTGCGTGGTGTCGTCGCTGACGGTGCGGCGGACCTTCGGCTACTCCTTCGCCACCTGGCGCTTCCATTTGCGGGGGGAGGCGATCCGCAGCGCCGTCGATATCGGCTGGATGCGCAACCTGACCGTGGGCCGCATGATGCGGCGGGAAATGCGCACGGTGCGCGCCGATACACCGCTGAGCGCGTTCAAGCGCGATTTCCCGCTGGGCGCGACGCAACGGGTGATCGCGCTGGATGAAGGCGACCGGTATGCCGGGATCGTGCTGCTGCCCGAAGCTCATGCCGACGCCGATGACGACCACAAGGTGCGCGATATCGTGCACTACGCCGATACCGTGCTGCTGCCGCAAATGACGATCAAGGAAGCGGTGGCCATGTTCGAAAATGCCGAAAGCGACGCGCTGGTGGTGGTGGACAATACCAATGACCGGCACGTGATCGGCCTGCTGACGGAACAATATGCGCTGCGCCGCTACAGCGACGAACTCGACCGGCGGCGGCGGGAACTGTCCGGGGAGTAAAACCGCCGCCCGTACTCCTATATGCGGGTGTATGACACGCTTTGGCATGATCATTCTGGTCCTGGCTGGCCTGGCGCTGGTCGGGTGCAGCGCAAGCCCGGACAATCCCGTGAACCAGACACCGCCGATCCGGGCCATGGACCATTTCTTCCGCACCTTGTCCGCACCAGCGCCCCAGCCGGTGCCGGATTACGAGCACGAGCCCGGCTACGCACCCGCGTATCCGCCGTATCAACCCTGAACGCGGCGGCATCCCTGGCCAAGCCCCGGGCGAAGCTTTAGTCTGACTGGTCATGGCGCCATTCTGGAAAACCAAGACGTTGGGGGAGATGACCCACGAGGAGTGGGAATCCCTGTGCGACGGCTGCGGCCGGTGCTGCCTGCACAAGCTGCGGCATGAGGACACCAACGAACTGTCTTTCACCAACGTTGCCTGCCGGCTGCTCGACCTGCACAGCTGCCGCTGCTCGGACTACGTCCGGCGGCGGCGCAAAGTACCGGATTGTGTCAGCCTGACGCCGGCGGCGCTGCAGGAAATCGACTGGCTGCCGCCGTCCTGTGCGTATCGCCGCCTGCAGGAGGGCAAGGAGCTGGCGTGGTGGCATCCGCTGGTGTCCGGCGATCCGGACACGGTGCATCAAGCCGGCGTTTCGGTGCGCGGACGGGCGATCAGCGAAAAGCAGGCCGGGGCGCTGGAACATCACATCGAGGATTGGCCCGGCAGGACGCCGCGTGCGCGGCGGCCCGGGACGACGGACATGAAGGAGACGGTCTGATGCTGAAGAACGCGTTGTACGGCGGGGTGAACGCCGCTGTACTCACGGCCATGAACGACGATCTGTCGATCGACCTGGATCGGATGGCCGCGCATTGCCGCTGGCTGCTGGCGAACGGCTGCAACGGCCTGGGCGTGCTGGGCACCACCGGGGAGGCCAACAGCATCGGCATCAATGAACGCATGACCGTGCTGGAAGGGTTGATCGAGCGCGGCATTCCGGCCGCGAAGATGATGCCGGGCACCGGCACAACCTCGATCACCGATACCGTGCTGCTGACCCGGCATGCGCTGGACATGGGGTGCCCCGGCGCCCTGCTGCTGCCGCCATTCTACTATAAAAACCCGTCCGACGACGGGCTGCTGGCCTACTTCAACGAGGTCATTCAGCGCGTCGGCGGTGACATCAAGATCTACCTGTATAACTTCCCGCAGCAGTCGGCGGTGCCGTTCTCGGTGGATTTCATCGGCCGCCTGCTGAAGGCCAATCCCGGCAAGGTGAAGGGCATCAAGGACAGCAGCGGCAGCTACGACAACGGGCTGTCCTACGTCGAAGCCTTCGCCCGCGATGGGTTCGAAGTGTATGCCGGCGACGACACCCTGCTGAAGCCGCTGCTCGAGAAGGGTTCGGCCGGCTGCATCACGGCGGCGTCGAACGTCAACTGCGCGACCGGCGCGCAGGTCTATGCAAACTGGGATAACGCCACCGGCGCGGCCGCGCATGAGGTGCTCGCGGCGACGCGCAAGGCGGTGATCTCCGTGCCGCTGATTTCCGGCCTGAAGGCACTGGTGGCGCGCAACACCGGCGATGCACGCTGGCTGAACATCCGCCCGCCCCACATGCGGCTGACTGCGGCGCAGCAGGCGGCGCTGTTCAGCGCGTTCGACGCCAGCGGGATTACCCTGGCCAAGGCAGCCTGAAGCCGGCATTCGCACGGACGATGCAACGCTTCCTGCCCGCGGCGCGTTGGCGCGGGCAGGAGGATCATCTGATGTCATATCTGTCTGCCGCCCTGGGTGCTGCGGTTGCGCTGGCCGGGGGCGACAAGCTGGCCGGCATGCGTGGTTATGAGGATATGTTCCACCACCTGGGCTGGTCGGAGTCGAACATGCGCGTCGCGGCCGCCGCCGAGGTCGCGGGCGGCCTGCTGATGATCCCGCGCAGGACACGTGGCCTCGGCGGTGCCCTGGTGGCCGCCGCGTCGGCCGCCGTGCTGGCGAGCGAGGTCAGCCGTGGTGACACCAAACTGGCGTTGCCACGGGGGTTGATCCTGCTGTTCGCGCTGATCGCCTCGGCGGAAAAGGATCTGCTGCCGCGGGCACCACGCCACCGCGTCAGACGAGCGTGACCACCTGCGTATCTGGCGGGTCGGCGAGTTCGCGGCGGCTTTCTTCCAGGCAGGCCCAGATATAGGGCACCAGGGACCGCGCGACATCGACGTGGAAGATGTCGCCTGACAGGCGCCACAGGATCACCGGCGCCTTTCCCAGCAGCGTCCGGGTGCACATGCCGACGGGGAAAACCCGTGGGTCCAGGTCCAGCGCGCAGAACCCGTTCAGGCACCAGGCGGCGTCCGGGCCGGCGATCTCCAGCACCTCGGTACGGTGGGACACGTCGACCAGGCTGGCGGCGAGCGCCGTCGTTGCCTGCCGCGCCATGGCGGCGAGTTCGGCCGAGTTCTCCGGCGCGTAGATCAGCCACTCGTCAGGACCCAGCCACAGCGCGGCACGGTCGCGGGCGATGACCGACCGGCACGGGACGGT
This sequence comes from Acetobacteraceae bacterium, assembly GCA_027311485.1. Lineage (GTDB taxonomy): Bacteria > Pseudomonadota > Alphaproteobacteria > Acetobacterales > Acetobacteraceae > Rhodopila. Next base: position 3,190 of record DAICYU010000031.1, on the reverse strand, counting down.
CGGCAACAGCACACCGATGGCCAGTCCGATCGCGGTTGCCGCCGCCGGGCCGGCGCGCACGGACAGGCGCGTTGTGGGAGCAACTGTCCGCAGCGATGCGGTGGCGGCCGGCCGGGAAATAAGTGATGGGCGGGGCGTTGCCGGCAAAAGGTTTTCGGCGGCAACAGGCGGGACGGATGCGGGCCGCAGGCGCAGCCCTTCGGGATCGTGGAACACCGGTTCGGTCACCGTCACGGCAACATCCCGGCCGCCAGTCGGAATCCGCAGCGTCGTACCAATGCGCGTTCTGCCCCCCGCAACCAACGCCAGCGCAAACGCTCGGCCCAGCGTCGGGCTGCCGTAGGCGGAGGTCACATGGCCGATGGACGTTGTCGCGCCGGTTTCGGTGACCTGCGAGCCTTCTTCCAGCACCATCGCCGTGTGGGCCGGCAGCAGGCCGACCAGTTGTCGGCGGTCGCTACGGCACAGGTCCGGCAAGGACAGAGATCGACGGCCGACGAAGTCGCCCTTGGCACGGTTGATGGTCCAGCCCAGCCCGACATCATCGGCGGTGACCGTGCCATCGGTTTCCTGGCCGACGATGATGTGGCCCTTTTCGGCCCGCAGCACGTGCATGGCGTCGGTGCCATATGGCATCGCGCCGCGATCCAGCAGCGTGTCCCACACACGCTGGGCCTGGGACGGCGGCAGGTTGATTTCGAATCCGGCCTCGCCGGTGAAGCTGACGCGAAACAGCCGGATCGGCACGTCGTCGATATGCGCGTCCCGCACGCCCATGTGCGGCAAGTCGTGCAGCGCGAGACCGCGGATGAACGGCGCCAGCAGGGCAGCCGACCGTGGCCCCTGCACTGCGATGACGGCCCATTGCTCGGTCACCGCGGTGAGCCAGACGCGCAGGCCGGCAAATTCGGTCTGCAGATAGTCTTCCATGTGGTTCAGCACGAATTCGGCGCCGCCGGTGGTGGTGGTCACATGAAACCGGTCCGGTGCCAGGCGGGCGATGATACCGTCGTCTCGGATGAAACCATCTTCGCCCAGAAGGACGGCGTAGCGGCAGCGGCCCGGCGGCAGGGCTGTGTAGTCGCCGGTGTACATACGGTTCAGAAACGCCGCTGCGTCCGGTCCGACAACTTCTATCTTGCCCAGCGTACTGGCGTCGAAAATACCGACATCGTTGCGAACGGCCACGCATTCGCGGTCAATGGCGCGGTCGATCGTTTCGCCGTCGCGGGGAAAGCAGCGGGCGCGTTTCCAGGACCCGACATCCTCCTGCACCGCATTGTCCGGCATGGGGATCGGCGGGCTGCGCACAGGGGCATACAGATTGCCGCGGAACGGGCCGGCGAAGGTGCCGAACGTGACGGGCGTGAACGGGGGACGGAACGTGGTATGCCCGATGGCCTCCATCGGCCGCCCCGTCAGGTCGGCAACCGCGGCCAGGGTGTTGAGGTTCGATGTCTTGCCCTGGTCGGTCGCCATGCCCGCGGTGGTATAGCGCTTCGCATGCTCGATCGAGACGAACCCCTCGGCGGTGGCGGTGGCTAGATCCCGTGTGGTGACGTCATTCTGGAAATCGACGAACGCGCGCGGATGCGGCGGTGGTGGCGATGGCAGGGGCGCGGGAGGCACCGGGAGCAGTCCGGTCACGGCGAAGGCGCGCGGGTCGCTGCCGCCGGCTTCGGTGCCGTCCCGCAGGCAGGCCGCCAGATCGAATACGCCGGCACAGGCCCCGACCGCGTTTGCACCCACCGCGCCGTCGGGCGGCAGGAACGTGCCCGAGCCTGGATCGAACACCAGCTTTGCGCGCGCCTGGCTGGCCAGGTGCACGGTCGGCGTCAGGCCGCCGGCCATCAGTACCGTGTCGCACGGGATCACGCCGGTTCTGTTGGACAGCCGCACCGAATGAACCCGCATGCCGCCTTCGGCGCCGACGACAACCGTGCCGGGATGGATTTCGATGCCCAGGGCCCGCACGCGTTCGACCGCCGGGCCATCCGGCTGCTGCCGCTGATCGACAATCCCAGCGACGGCCAGGCCGGCGGTGTGCAGGTCGGCCGCGGCGGCATAGCCACTGTCGTCGGCGGTGACGATCACGGCCCGCTGCCCGACTTTGACGCCGTAGCGGTGCAGATAGGTCCGCGCGGCCGCGGCCAGCATCACGCCGGGACGGTCGTTGCCCGGAAACACCATGGGCCGTTCGATGGCGCCGGCCGCCAGCACGACGCGGCCGGCGCGGACCTGCCACAGCCGTTCCCGCGGCAGGTCCGGGGACGGGTTCGGCAGATGGTCGGTAAGCCTTTGCGCCAGGCCGATCATGCTGTCGGGATACCAGCCGAACGCGGTGGTGCGCGGCAGCAGTGTAATCCTGTCGGCCAGGGTGCCGATCGCCTCCCGGGCCCAGTCGGCGGCATGCCAGCCATCGATCGTGACGCCTGGGTTGGAAAGCAGCGAACCGCCAAGTTCGGCCTGTTCATCGCACAGGATCACGCGCGCGCCTGAGTTGCAGGCACCCAGCGCCGTGGCCAGGCCAGCGGGACCGCCGCCGATGACCAGCAGGTCGCAATGCGCGAACTGGTGCAGATAGCGGTCGGTGTCCGGTGCCTCCGGTGCCCGGCCCAGCCCGGCCAGCCTGCGGATCAATGGCTCATAGAACCGTTTCCACAACGACCGCGGCCACATGAAGCTTTTATAGTAGAAGCCGGCGGACAGCAGTGGGGATGCCAGGCCGGCAATGGCGCCGAGGTCGAAACGAAGCGACGGATAGCGGTTCTGGCTGCGGGCGGTCAGTCCGTCATACAGCTCCACCTGGGTGGCACGAAGGTTCGGGGTGGTGCGGCCGCGGCCCTGGTCGATGGTGACAAGAGCGTTCGGTTCCTCGGACCCGGCCGCCATGATGCCGCGCGGACGGTGGTATTTGAACGATCTTGCAACAAGATGGACGTCGTTGGCCAGCAGCGCGGAGGCCAGGGTATCCCCGGCGAAACCCTGATATCGTCGGCCGTCGAAGGTGAAGGTTAGGGGCTGTGTGCGGTCGATCCGACCGCCCGATGCCGTTCGGAACGGTTGGTTCATGACGGCGGTGCCTGGTCCGGTTTATAGGTGGCGGCGATGCGGTCGGTGACCGTGTCGCGGATGCAGTTGAAGAAGCGGCCACAGCCATGGATGTGCCGCCAGCGTTCCGCGTGGCGGC
>DAICYU010000319.1 GCA_027311485.1 Acetobacteraceae bacterium | reverse complement strand
CCGAGGAAGCGGGCATCCACGATTATGTGGTGGTGACGCTGAAGGCGCACGGGCTACCGGCGGCGGCGCCCTCGATCGCCACCATGATGGGACCGGACAGTGCCCTGGTGACCGGGGTGAACGGGGTGCCGTACTGGTATTTTTATGGCCTGGACAGCCCGTTTCGCGACCGCGTGGTGGAGAGCGTCGATCCTGGCGGACGCCTGTCGGAGCTGTTGCCGCCGCGACAGGCGATCGGGTGCGTGGTCTATCCGGCGGCCGAGGTTGTGGCGCCCGGCGTGATCGAGCACACCTACGGCGATCGCTTTACCCTGGGTGAGCCGGACGGAACGCGCAGCGCGCGGGTGGAGGCGTTGTCGAAGGCGATGATCGCCGCCGGGCTGAAGGCGCCGGTGCGTCCGCGCATCCGCGATGAGCTGTGGGTGAAGCTCTGGGGCAACCTGGCGTTCAATCCGATTTCCGCGCTGACCGGCGCGACCTTGGACCGCATCACCGGCGACCCAGATCTGCGGACACTGTGCCGCGGCATGATGCTGGAGGCGCAGGCGGTGGCCGAGGGGCTGGGCGTGCGGTTCGCGATCGATGTGGACAAGCGGATCGCCGGTGGCGCCGAGGTCGGGGCGCACAAGACATCAATGCTGCAGGACCTGGAGCGGGGGCGGCCGATGGAGATCGACGCGCTGCTGGGCGCGGTGGTCGAGCTGGGCACCCTGGTGGCGCCGCCGATGCCGTTATGCCGATCGGTGCTGGCGCTGGTGCGGGAACGGGCGCGGATCGCCGGCTGCTACTGACGCCGGCAATGCCGCTCAGCCGGCGGTCAGCGCCGCGGAGCCCCATGCCGTCGCGGTCCACAACCCCAGCAGCACCACCCGCGCAAGCGGCGTCATGGCCGGGGCCGGCGCGTCGGCGGCGATCGGCCCGCCACCGTTCAGCGCCAGTGCCGTCAGCGGCAGATACACCACAAAGCTGGCCAGCGTCGCCAGCAGCAGCCCGGCAATACAGGCAGCGCCGCCAAACACCGGCCATGCTGCCGAGGCGACCGCCGCATGCGACAGCCCGGGCAGCCAGAGGCGGTCGGCCGCGGCCAGGCCTGTGTTCGTCAGTGCGCGCATCTCAGCCTCCTGCCTCGGCGGCAATATTTTCGTGGAAGTCCAGCCCGGCTTTGGTTTCGTGCACGATGCCGACGCGGATCACGTAGTCGCCGAAGCGCTCACCCTCGGTGCGTTCCCGCGCATAAGCCGCGAACAGCGGCGACAGCGCGGCCACGATGGCATCGCCGTCGACGTCCTTGCGGTGCAGCTTGCTGAGGCGCCTGCCGTCATACGCACCGCCGAGGTATAGATTGTAGACACCGGGGGTACGGCCAACCAGACCGATTTCCGACATGAACGGACGGGCGCAGCCGTTCGGGCAGCCGGTCATGCGGATGCTGATGTCATCTTCCCGCAGGCCGAAGCGTTCCAGCTCATGCTCCAGCCGGGTGATCAGGCCGGGCAGGTAGCGTTCGCTCTCGGCCAGCGCCAGGCCGCAGGTCGGCAGGGCGACGCAGGCCATGGCGTTGCGCCGCAGGCCGCTGACGTCATCGTCCAGTCCGTGTTCCGCCAGCAGGCCGGCAATCGTGGCGCGACGGTCGGCGGGAATATCGGCCAGCACCAGGTTCTGGTTCGCGGTGATGATGAAGCGGCCGACATCCAGCGCGGCGATGGCATGCAGCCCACTCAGAAGCCGGCGGCCGGGCAGGTCGTGCACCCGCCCGTTCTCCACGAACAGGGTGTAGTGGGCGGTTCCGTCAGCCTCCTCCGCCCAGCCCAGGCGATCGCCCATTGCCGCGAAAGCATAATCGCGGGCCGGTTCCAGCGGGACCGAAAGCCGTTCCGCCACCAGCCCGGTGAAACGGTCCAGGCCCATGCGGTCGATCGTGTATTTCAGCCGAGCGTGTTTGCGGTCGCTGCGGTCGCCGTAGTCGCGTTGGACGGTGACGACGCTTTCGGCGACATTCAGCACGTCCTGTGGCCTGCAGAAGCCAATGACGCTGGCCGCACGCGGATAGGTGTCGGTTTCCCCATGCGTCATGCCCATGCCGCCGCCGACGGTGACGGTGTAGCCGACGATGCGCCCATCCTCGACGATGGCGATGAAGCCTAGGTCGTGCGCCAGCACATCCACATCGTTATGCGGCGGCAGGGCGATGGCGATCTTGAACTTGCGCGGCAGGTAGGTGCGGCCGAGAATCGGCTCGTCCTCGATCTCGCCGCCGCTGACCAGTTCATCGCCGATCCAGATCTCATGCCAGGCCTTGCTGCGTGGCAGCAGGTGGCTCGACAGGTCGCGGGCGAGGGTGGCGATTTCGGCGTGCAGGTCCCGCCGCCACGGATCGACGGTGGCGATGACGTTGCGGTTGACGTCGCCGCATGCGGCGATGGTGTCCAGCATGGCGTCATGCAGGCCGCGCATCAGCGGGCGCAAATTGCCCTTCAGGATGCCGTGAAACTGGATGGTCTGCCGCGTCGTCAGCCGCAGCGTGCCGTTGGCCCGCTCCCGCCCCACCGTCTCGGCCGCCAGCCATTGCGCCGGGGTCAGGATGCCGCCCGGCACGCGCATCCGGGCCATGAAGCTGAAGGCTTTTTCCATCCGCTGCTTGCCGCGTTCGGCGCGCAGGTCACGGTCATCCTGCTGGTAGATGCCGTGGAACTTGGTCAGTTGGGTGTCGTCGTCCGAGATTGCGCCGGTTTCGCTCCGCCCGAGGCTTTCGCTGATCGTCCCACGCAGGAAACGACTGTTTTCCTTGATCCGTTCATTGGCTGAAAGCGGCCGGTCGATGTCCATCGAAGTAACCCTTGTGACGGCGTGTCATCGACACGCCTGGAAAAGACACGCCTGGAGAGCCGGGGCGGCGGTGAAGGTTCAGTAGACGTCGCGCAGGTAGCGGCCATCGCGCCGGATTGCGTCCAGTTCCGCTTTTGCTGCATCGGCGTCCTGCCGGCCCTGGTCGGCCAGGATGCGCAGCAAAACCGCATGCACGTCCCTCGCCATGGCGTTGGCATCGCCGCAGACGTACAGCGCGGCGCCGTCACGCAGCCAGGCGTACAGGTCCTGGCGGGCGTCCCACAGCACGTGCTGGACATACCGCTTCTCGGGCTGATCGCGGGAGAAAGCGACGTCCAGCCGGGTCAGCAGGCCGCTCTTGATCCAGTCCTGCATCTCAAGCTGATACAGGAAGTCGTGCGTGTAGTTGCGGTGCCCGAACACCAGCCAGTTGTGGCCGCCGGCGCCGATTGCCTCGCGTTCCTGCAGGAAGCCGCGGAACGGCGCCACGCCGGTGCCCGGCCCGATCATGATCACCGGCCGGTCGGGATCGGCTGGCAGGCGGAAATGCTGATTGGCGCGTAGGAACACCTTCAGCGAGTCGCCTTCGCGATGCCGTGCGGTGATGTCCACGGACGCCACCCCGGCGCGGTCGCGGCCGTGCGCGGTGTAACGCAGGGCGGCGACCAGCAGATGCGCTTCCTCACCCACTGCCTTGCGGCTGGAGGCGATCGAGTAATAGCGCGGGGGCAGGGGCCGCAGCAGCGCGGTCAGTTGTTCGGCGCTCAGCTTGCCTGGGGCCAGTGCCAGCAGGTCGATCACCTGACGTCCGGCCGCCCAGTCCGCCGGCGGTGCCTGCACGCCGGTTTCGCGGGCAAAATCCTCGATCTGCCGGCTGGTCAGCGTGGTGATGTCCAGCCGGTCGATCAGCGCCGAGCGCAGCGTGTCGTTGCCGCCGAGGCCGGCGGTCTGCAGCAGCGCATCGGCCAGGGCCGGATCGTTGGACGGCACGACGCCCAGCGCGTCGCCCGGTTCGTAGGCGATGCCGGCGCCTTCCAGCGACACCGCCACATGATGCGTGTCGGAACTGGACCGGCTGCCGGATAGCCGCACATGCTCGGTGATCTCGGCCTCGAACGGGCGGGCGCGGGTGAAGCCGTCGGTCACCGGGCGGGCGAAGTCGACATGGATGATCGATGCGCCGGCATCCTTGCCGCCGACCTCGGCATTCAGCCGTTCCAGCGTGGCGTCCAGCCAGCCGGTGGCGGCGGCTTCGTAATCCACGTCGCACTCGATCCGGTCGGCGATCCGGGCGCCGCCCAGCGCGGCGAGCCGTTCGTCGATCCGCTTACCGATCTCACAGAACTGCGCGTAGGCGCGGTCACCCAGCGCCAGCACGGCATAGCGGGTCTTTTCGAACCGTGGCGCCGAGTCGGCCATCAGGGCTTCGTAGAAGTCCACCGCGCGTTGCGGCGGATCGCCTTCACCCCATGTGCTGGCGACGATCAGCAGATTTTCAGCGGCGGCGGCCTGTGCCGGCGTGATGTCGGCCATGTCGAAGACCTTGGGTGCGAACCCCAGTTTGGCGGCGACCTTGCGGGCCTGCGCGGCGATCGCCTCGGCGTTGCCTGACTCGGTGCCGAACAGGATGGTCAAGGGCACCCGCTTCGCCGGGGGCGCCGCGGGCGCGACGGCCTGCGGGTCGTTCGCCGCCTGTAGACCGGCCAGGTAGCCGGACAGCCAGGCCCGCTGTTCCGCGGTGGTAACCGAGATCACCTGGTTCAGCGCGGCGATCTGGTCCTGGGCGAAGGGCGCCGTGTTGGGCAGCACGGGGGCGATCTTGCTCATGGCGTATCCTTCAGGCTTGCGCGCGTATCTGGGTTGGCTGGGGATCGACGGTCATCGGGCTGGTTTGCTGGCAAGCGGCCAGCAGCGGCCGCAGCGCCAGCACCGGGCCGACCACGATCAGCGTCGCGGCACCGGACGGGATACCGGGAACAGCGTCGGCGGCGGTGGCCAGCGTGGCGATGCGCACATCCTGGTCCGGCCGGGTGGCATTGCTGATCAGCGCCACGGCGTCGGACGGATCACGACCGGCCTCGACCAGACGTTGTGCGATCTGGCCGATGCGGCGCTGTGCCATGTAGAACACCAGCACCTCGGACCCGCGGGACAGCGCCTGCCAGTCCACGTCGGCGAGGTCGCCGCTGGAGTCGTGCCCGGTGGCGAAGGCGACGCTGCGGGCGAGTTGCCGGTGGGTCAGCGGGATGCCGGCCGACGCCGTGCCGCCGATGCCGGCGCTGATGCCAGGGACGATGCGGAACGGGATGCCGGCGACGGAAAGCGCCAGCGCTTCTTCGCCGCCGCGGCCGAACACCAGGGGATCGCCGCCTTTCAACCGGACGACGCGCATGCCCTGGCGTGCGAGCTGGATCAGCCGGTTGTTAATCCGCAACTGCTGGGTGCGCACGCCGCCGGCGCGCTTGCCGGCCATTTCCAGCCGAGCCTGGGGGGCGAGCGAGAGAATGTCGGAGGCGATGAGGGCGTCGTGGAGCACCACGTCCGCCTGGGCCAGCGCATGCGCCGCATGCAACGTCAGCAGGCCC
>DAICYU010000318.1 GCA_027311485.1 Acetobacteraceae bacterium | reverse complement strand
GCACGCTGCAACGCTTCCCGCATCGCCTCGCTGGGCACCCAGTAGTTTCGTTCGTGCGCTTCGATCAGCCGGTTGGCGATCTTCATCGAAGCCGCCGGATTGAGCTTCGCCAGACGCTCCCGCATCGCCGGGTCCAGCACGAACGTCTCCGACAGTTTTTCATAGACCCAGGGCTGCACTTCGCCGGTCGTGGCAGACCAGCCCAGGGTGTTGGTCACATGCGCCTCGATCTCGCGGACGCCTTCGTAGCCGTGCGCCAGCAGCGCTTCGTACCATTTCGGGTTCAGCGCCCGGGTGCGGGTTTCCAGCGCCACCTGCTCCGAGATCGTGCGCACGGTGCCATCACCCCGTGTCTGGTCACCAATATACACAGCCGCCGCATCACCCCCCCGCGCCCGCCGCACCGCTCGGCTTATCCCGCCCAGCGTGTCGAAGTAATGATCGACGGTGGTGACACCCAGTTCCAGTGAATCGAGATTCTGATACGTCACGTCGACATGCGACAACGCGTCCGACAACACCGAGTCATGCCGCTGCGGCCGGCCATCCACGCCGTAGGCGAAACCCTTGCGCTTCAGGTAGGCGTCCGCCAGCTCGCCCTCATCGTTCCAGGTTCCGGCGCCGACAAGCTGATTGACGTTTGAACCATACGCCCCGTCAGCGTTGCCGAAGACGCGCAGGGCGGCATCCTCGATCGTGCCGCCATGCTCCGTCTGGAACGCCAGAGCGTGGCGGCGGACAGAATTCTGCTCCGCCGGCTCATCCGCCGTGGCGGCAAGCAGCGCCGCTTCGGCGAGCAGTTTCGTCTGCAACGGCAGCAGGTCGCGGAAGATGCCGGAGAGCGTGACGATCACGTCGATCCGGGGGCGTCCCAGCGCCGCCAGCGACAGCAACTTGGCGCCGCAGACACGGCCGTAGCTGTCCAGCCGCGGTTCGGCGCCCAGCAGCCACAGCGCCTGGGCGATCGGCCCGCCCTCGGTCTTCAGGTTGTCGGTCCCCCAAAGCACCATCGCCACGGTTTCGGGCAGGGCACCGGAGTCGGCGCGATGGCGGTCCAACAGACGATCCGCCTGGCGAGCGCCCTCTCGCACAGCGAATGCGCTGGGAATGCGGAACGGGTCGAAGCCGTGCAGGTTGCGGCCGGTGGGCAGCACCTCGGTGGTGCGCAACAGGTCGCCACCGGGCGCCGGGCGAATATAGCCGGCGTCCAGCGCGTGGATGATGGCCGGAACCTCGTGATCGACCGCCAGCAGCGCATCCAGCCGCGCGCGCTCCGCCACGTCCGTCACCCCGGCCGCGTCCAGCATCGATGCCCGCTGTTCGATCGCCAGCCCTTCGCCGACGACATGCAGCCCGTGCGGGATTAATGTATATTCCAGCTCCAGCAACCGCGTGGTCAGCTGTTCCGGCGCCTCGTCCGGCAGATCGACGGCCTCCGCCTGCGCCCGGATCAGCGCCGAAAGGTCATCGCGCTGCGCAAGGTCGGCATCCGGCGGCAATCCGCGCCAACGGTCGAGTGACGCCTTCAAGTCCAGCAGCCCGCGATACAGGCCGGCATGCGCCACCGGTGGCGTCAGGTAGCTGATCAGCGACGCCCCGGCGCGCCGCTTGGCGATCATGCCCTCGGACGGGTTGTTGGAGGCATACAGGTAGAAATTTGGCAGATCGCCGATCAGCCGGTCGGGCCAGCACTCACCCGACATGCCGGCCTGCTTGCCCGGCATGAATTCCAGCGCGCCATGTGTGCCGAAATGCAGCACCGCGTCGGCGGCGAAATCCTGCGCCAGCCAGCGGTAGAAGGCACAGAAGGCGTGCGTCGGGGCGAAACCATGCTCGAACAGCAGCCGCATCGGGTCGCCTTCGTAGCCGAAGGCCGGCTGCACGCCGACGAAGACGTTGCCGAGTTGCGCGCCCAGGATGAACAAGGAGGATCCGTCGGTCTGCACCCGGCCCGGCGCCGGTCCCCACTGCTTTTCGATCTCCGGCAGCCAGCGCTGATGGCGCACATGATCGTCGGCCGGCATGCGGGCGGCCACATTGGCGTTGGTGCCGAACAGCGGCGCGTTGCCGCCCAGCAGCCGTTGGCGCAGCGCGTCGGCGCTGTCAGGCACGTCCACTGCGTAGCCGGCCTGCTGCAACCCGCGCAGCGTGTTCAGCAGCGACGCGAAGACCGACAGGTATGCCGCGGTTCCGACGGTGCCGGCGTTGGGCGGGAAATTGAACAGCACCACCGCGATTTTCCGCTCCGCCCGCGTCTTCCGCCGCAGCGCGACAAGCCGCGCGACGCGGGCCGCCAGCATCGCGGTACGCTCCGGGTGCGGCACCATGTCGCGCCGCCGCCCGTCGCCTGCCGCGGTGGAGCGTCCGCCGAACGTCATCGGACAGATTGCGCCGTCCAGTTCCGGGATCGCCACCATCATCGTGGCTTCAACCGGCAGCAGGCCGCGCGGATCACCGCTCCATTGCTCCAGTGTCTGGAACTCAACCGGATGCGCGGCGATGTAGGGCACGTCGAGGCCGGTCAGCAGTTCCTCGGCGGCACGGGCGTCATTGTAGGCAGGGCCGCCGACCAGGCTGAACCCGGTCAGGGACACGACGGCGTCAACCGTCGCCCGGCCTTCCTGCGTGAAGAACCGGGTGACCGCTTCCCGCTGATCCAGCCCGCTGGCAAAGGCCGGGATCACTTGCAATCCCTTTGCCTCCAGCGCCGCGATCACGCCGTCATAGTGTGCGGAATTGCTCGACAAGGCGTAAGAGCGCAGCAGCAGCACACCGACCCGACCGTTACGCCCCTGGGCCGGCAACTGGTCCAGCCGCTGGACGATCCGGCCGGCGGCACGCGGGTGATACAGCCCGACCTCGGGGTATTCGACCGGCGGGGCGGCGCGCAGTTCGGCGGCCTTCTGCCCGGTGGCGTAGCGGCCGACCAGGAAGCGCAGCATGTTGCCGAGGTTTTCCTGGGAGCCCGCCAGCCAGTATTGCAGCGTCATGAAGTAGGCGCGGACATCCTGCGCGGTGCCGGGAATGAATTTCAGCAGCTTCGGCAGTTGCCGGAGCATCTTCATCTGCCCGCGGGCATTCGATCCATTGCTGCTTTTGCCGCGCATCCGTTTCAGCCAGGCAAGCGCGCCCGCGGCCTCGACCGACATGTTGAAACGGCCGATACGGGTCAGCCGCACGACCTCGGCGGCCGACAGCATGCACACCATGGCGTCGCAGTGGTCCCGCCGAGCGGTCAGGGCGGGCAGGACGGCGCGGATGTGGTCCTCCAGGAAGAGCATCGTGGCGATGACGATGTCGGCCCGGGCGATGTCGGCATGGCACGCGGCCAAGGCGTCGGGATTGCCGGTCCATTCGTCGGCCGCGTGCATGGTGACGCGGAGGTTGGGCAGGCTCCGCCGCACGGATGTTTCGGCGCGGGTGAGCGCGCCGCCCAGGTGACTGTCCATGGTCACCACGACAACCCGCACGGGGGGGCGCTCAGCGGCCGTAATGGGCTTTGGCATCGTAGAGCGTTTCCAAGGTGATGCCGGTCAGGCCCCGATCCAGCGCAAACCGTTCGGTATTGCGTCGAGCCTTGCCCCGGACGAAGAAAGGGATCTTTTTCAGTTCCTTTTCCGCCGCCTGATCCCAGGCCAGCGCGGATTCGAAGGATGGCGGTGGCGCCAGGCCGGAGGGCGAGGCGTCGAGCATCGCGCCGGCATCCTGTTCCAGGGCGGGCGTTGCCGCGGAGATGGCCGGTGTTGCGGCGGGCGTCGTCCGTGTCGATGCGGTCGGCCCGAGATGCGAGGCGCCCGCTTCGTCGTGGAACTCACTGTCCTCGCGGAACATGCCCAGCAGATGCTCTTCCAGGCCCATCATCAGCGGATGGACCCAGGTGTCGAAGATCACGTTGGCACCTTCAAAGCCCATCTGCGGGGAATAGCGGGCCGGAAAGTCCTGCACGTGCACCGGGGCCGAGATCACCGCGCACGGTATCCCCAGCCGCTTGGCAATGTGCCGCTCCATCTGCGTGCCGAGAACCAGTTCCGGCTCGAGCGCGGCGATGGACGCCTCCACTTCCAGGTAGTCATCGGTGATCAGCGCCTCGACATCGTATCGTTGCGCGGCGTCACGCACCTCGCGGGCGAATTCGCGGCTGTAGGTGCCCAGGCCGACGACGCTGAAACCGAGTTCCTCGGCCGCGATGCGCGCCGCGGCAATGGCATGGGTGGCGTCGCCAAAGATGAAGACACGCTTGCCGGTCAAGTAGGTGGAATCGACGGACCGGGAGTACCACGGCAACCGCGACTCGGCCTGATCGAGCACCGGGGCCGGATCGACTCCCGCCAGCGCGGCTACTTCGCTGATGAAGTCCCGTGTCGCACCGACGCCAATCGGCACGGTGCGGACCATCGGCTGGCGCAGATTGCGCGACAGCCAGGATGCCGCCTGCAAGCCGGTTTCGGGATACAGCACGACGTTGAAGGCGGCATCGCCCAGCCGAACCAGGTCCTCCGGCGCGGCACCCAACGGGGCGACCACGTTCACCGTGATCCCCATCCGGCCGAGCAGCGCAACGACTTCGGCCACGTCGTCGCGATGCCGGAAGCCCAACGCGGTCGGTCCCAGGATGTTGCAACTGGCCCGCGAGGCGGGCGCACCCGGCTTGGCGAAGGCACGGACCAGTTGATAGAAAGTCTCGGCCGCGCCCCAGTTTTCCTTCTTCTGGTACGCCGGCAGTTCCACCGCCACGACCGGCACCGGCAACCCGAGCGCCCGGGCCAGCCCGCCCGGATCGTCCTGGATCAGTTCCGCGGTGCAGGACGCCCCGACCAGAAGCGCCGACGGCCTGAACCTCTCATAGGCTTCCTGCGCGGCGGTCTTGAACAGGGTGGCGGTATCGCTGCCCAGGTCGCGTGCCTGAAACGTTGTGTAGGTGACCGGCGGCCGCTTCGCCTGCCGTTCGATCATGGTGAACAGCAGGTCGGCATAGGTGTCGCCCTGTGGCGCGTGCAGCACGTAGTGCAGCCCGTCCATCGCCGTCGCGACTCGCATTGCGCCGATGTGCGGAGGACCTTCGTATGTCCAGAGGGTCAGCTTCATGGCTACACCGCCAGCCGCATGCGCCGCACCAGCGGGCGGGCGAACAATTCCGCCAGGTCACCGGCCTGGTCGTAGCCCTGGATGGGCGTGAACAGCAGTTCGATCGACCACTTCGTGGTCAGACCCTCGGCCTCCAGCGGGTTCGCCAACCCAAGGCCGCACACCACCAGATCGGGCCGGGCGGCGCGGCAGCGGTCGAGCTGGCGTTCGACATCCTGGCCTTCGCTCAGCGTAATCGTCTCGGGCAGCAGCGCCAGTTCCTCGGCCAGATGCTGCCGGTGCAGGTAGGGCGTGCCCGCCTCGATCACCTGCATCGACAATTCGCGC
>DAICYU010000317.1 GCA_027311485.1 Acetobacteraceae bacterium | reverse complement strand
CCCGCGCACGCGGTGTCATGATCGATATCTCGACGTTGGAAATCGTCGATTCCTTCATCGGACGCATGCTGAACAGCATCGCCGCCATGTCACGGGTGCTGGATGCCGTCACGGTCATCGTCGGCATGCGGCCGGCCGTCGCTATCACGCTGGTGGAACTCGGCCTGAGCCTGAGCGGCGTGCGCACCGCGCTGAATGTTGACAAGGGTCTGGCCATCATCCGCCGGAGTATCGACGGGGACAGGAACGTTGATGCCGGCCGAGGCCAGTGAAACCATGCCGGTGCGGACCTCCGACGACGTCGTCCGGGTCCGCCAGGCGGTCCGGGCGCGGGCGGTGGCTTCCGGGTTCTCGCTGGTCGATCAGACCAAGATCATCACCGCCGCCAGTGAGATCGCCCGCAACACGGTCGAATACGGCGGCGGCGGCACAGTGCAGATCGAGGTCCTGCGTAACGGCCAGAGGCGAGGCGTCCGCCTGACATTCATCGACCAGGGGCCGGGTATCGCCGACATCGCTCAGGCAATGACGGATGGCTACACCAGCGGCGGCGGCCTGGGCCTGGGGCTGAGCGGCGCCCGGCGTCTCTGTAACGAATTCGACATCAGGTCTGAACCGGGCAAGGGCACTGCCGTTACGTTGACACGGTGGAAGTAAAAGTGATCGCACCTGTGACTGACCCAAGCCAGGTTGCGCACGCCCGCCGCCTGATGACGGAATTCGCCGCCAGGGCCGGGCTGCCCGAATCGCGTATCGGCAAGCTTGCGATTGTGGTGACGGAGCTGGCGACCAACCTGCTGAAGCATGCCGGCGGCGGTGAAATCCTGGTGAGCCGGTTCCACGATATGGACGGCAGCGGGCTCGAACTGCTGGCGCTGGACCGTGGCCCGGGCATGAAGGATGTCGCCGCCTGCATGCAGGATGGGTTTTCCACCGCGGGCAGCCTCGGCCAGGGGCTTGGCGCGATCGCGCGCCAGTCGGACCATCTGCGCATCTACGCCCGCCCCGGCCTTGGCACAGTGGTCGCGGTGCGCTTCGTGACCGGGCCGGTCCAGCCCGGCGTGGCCGTGCAGTGCGGCATCGCCGCCATGCCCTACCCAGGTGAAACCGCGTCCGGCGACGGATCAGCGTGGCTGCAGACCCAGGCCGGACCGACGCTGCTGATGGTGGATGGCTCCGGGCATGGTCCCGAAGCGCGCCGAGCGGCGGCGGTTGCGGAAAACGTGTTCCAGGCGCATGCCGGCCAGCCATGCGAGGACTTGGTTGCCCGCCTGCACAATGCCCTGAAGCCGACACGCGGCGCGGCGGTGGCGGTCGCGCGGGTGGATATCGCAGCCCGCGTCATCCGCTATGCCGGAGTCGGCAACATCAGCGGCGCATTGCTGAGCGGCGGCAAGTTGAGCCGCATGGTGTCACACAACGGGATTGCCGGTCACGTCGCGCCACGGGTCCGGGAGTTCATGTACCCCTATGACGGAAATCCTCTTGTAATTTTGCATTCCGACGGCATCACGTCACGGTGGGACGTTTCCGCATATCCTGGTATTAACCTGCAACACCCGTCACTGCTGGCGGGTATCCTGCTGCGCGATTTTCGGCGCGGACGGGATGATGCGTCGGTCGCGGCAATGCGGATCCATGTCTGAGAGCCCGATAGTGGATATACGCCTTCTGCAGACAGCCATTGCGGTGGAAACCGACATCGTGTTGGTGCGCCGCCGCACGCGCCGTCTGGCGGAACTTCTCGGCTTCGATCGTCAGGAACAAACCCGCGTCACGACGGCGGTTTCTGAAATCGCGCGCAACGCGTTCGAATACGCCGGCGGCGGGCAGGTGGATTTTCGCATCCTCACCAGCCGGGCTCGGCAGCAGTTCGTTATTGCCGTGCGCGACAAGGGACCTGGCATCACGGAAATCGACGCGATCCTGGCGGGCATGCACACGTCCCGCACCGGCATGGGCATCGGCCTGATCGGTGCCCAGCGGCTGATGGACGAATTCGACATCGAAACGGCACCTGGGGCGGGCACCACGGTGCGCCTGGTGAAGTACCTGCCGCGCGGGGCAGATCCACTGACCGCAGCTTCCGTGCGGCGCGTGGTGGATGCGCTCGCCGCCGATGGGCCGCCCGACGCGATGGAGGAGATCCGCCAGCAGAACCAGCTGATCCTGCTGCAGATGCAGGAACTTCGCCTGCGGCAGGAGGATTTGGAGAAGCTGAACCAGGAGTTGCAGGATACCAACCGCGGCGTGGTCGCGCTGTATGCCGAACTCGACGAACGTGCCGATCACCTGCGCCGGGCGGATGAGCTGAAGTCGCGCTTCTTGTCGCATACGAGCCATGAGTTCCGCACCCCGCTGAACTCGATCCTGGCGTTGTCGCGCCTGCTGCTGTCGCGCAACGACGGTGACCTGACCAATGAGCAGGACCGGCAGGTGCGGTTCATCCACAAGGCGGCCGAGGATCTGACCGAGCTGGTCAATGATCTGCTCGACCTCGCGAAGGTGGAGGCGGGAAAGACCGAGATTGCGGCGTCCGTGTTCACCGTGGATGGCCTGTTCGGAACGCTGCGCGGCATGCTCCGTCCCCTGCTGAGCAGTGACGCGGTCGCGCTGGTGTTTGAGGATGCGGCCAGCCTGCCGCCGCTGCACACCGACGAAGGCAAGGTCTCGCAGATTCTGCGCAACTTCATTTCAAACGCGATCAAATACACCGAACGGGGCGAGGTCCGGGTTTGGGCAAGCACCGATCCGCCCGGCGGCAACAGGGTCGGCCCCGGGGCCGGCAGCGCGGTCGGCAGCGCCCCGGGCAGCACCGTCACATTCCACGTCAGGGACACCGGGATCGGCATCGCGCCGGACGACATCGAGCTGATTTTCCAGGAATTCGGCCAGGTTACCAACCGCCTGCAAGGCCGCGTCAAGGGCACGGGCCTCGGGTTGCCGCTGGCGCGCAAGCTGGCCGAACTTCTGGGTGGCCGGATCGACGTGGAAAGCACCCCGGGTGCGGGATCGACCTTTGCGGTCACCATTCCCTGTGTCTATGCCGCCGAGGCGGAGATTGAAACCATCCCGAGCTGGGACGTCGAAGCCGACAAGTTGCCGGTGCTGCTGCTGGAGGATAATCCCACCGACGCCTTCGTCGTCGATCGCATCCTGTCGGGATCACCCTACCAGCTGTTCCATGTGCGTACGGTGCCCGAGGCACGCGTGGCGCTGGGCCGGCTGCATCCCGCCGCGATCATCCTGGATGCGCCGTATCCCGCTGATACCCTGGATACGCAGCATCCTTCTGATGAACGGTGGCGATTTCTCTCGGCCCTGCGGGAGGATGATCGTCAGGCGAGCGTCCCGGTGATCGTCACGTCGCCGGCGGACGAACCGCGCGCCGCACCGCATCCGGCCGCCGGCGCATGCCTGTAGAAGCCGCTGGAGGCGCAGGCTTTGCTGGACGTGCTGCATCGCCTGACCGGGCGCCGCGCCGTCACCAAGGTGCTCCTGGTGGACGACGAGGAAGTCGCCCGCTACCTGGTCGGCCAGTTGCTCCCGCGCAGCCGGTACAGCCTGCGCACCGCGATATCCGGGCGGCAGGGCCTGGAACTTCTCGGCGTCGAGCGGCCCGATATCATCCTGCTCGACCTCAACATGCCGGGTATGAGCGGTTTCGAGTTCCTGTCGCGGGTGCGGGCAAGCCCGGGCCTGTCCACCATTCCGGTGATCATCATAACCTCCGCGTTCCTGGGGGCCGATGACCGCCATCGGCTGCGCGACGTGGCGGGCGTGATCGCGAAGTCGCATTTGTCCGCGGCGGCGCTGGATGCGGCGATCCAGTCGGCGCTGGGACCGCCGGTTGCGGCGGTCGCGGAATGACTGCCGGCGAAGACACAATCCTGGTGGTCGACGACAATCCGGCCGGGTTGTACTTCAAGGCACATATCCTGCGCGGCGCCGGCTTCACGGTTGCCGAAGCGCCGACGGCACAGGCAGCCATCGCCTATTGCCGCGCCGCCACGCCGGCGATGGCGCTGCTGGATGTATGGCTGCCCGACATGCATGGCGTCGAGCTGTGCCGGCGCCTGAAAACCGAATTCCCCGGCCTTGTCGTGCTACAGACCTCCGCCGCGGCGACCAGCGGGCATGATCGTGCCCTGGCGCTGGAAGGTGGCGCCGATTCGTTCATGATCGAACCGATCGAGCCGGAGGAGCTGCGCGCCGTCACCCGGTCTCTGCTGCGAATGCGCAATGCAGAGCACGCCTTGCGTCGCCTGAATGAAACCCTGGAGCAGACGGTCGCGGAACGCACCCAGGCGCTGCGGCAGGCGAATACGCGACTGGAGATCGAGATCGCCGAGCGGCGCAAGGCGGAGGACGCGCTTTGGCATGCGCAGAAACTGGAAGCCATCGGTCAGCTGACCGGCGGCATCGCGCATGACTTCAACAACCTTCTGGCGGTGATCGTCGGTGGGCTGGAAATGGTGCGCGGGGCGCTCGACTCCGACAAGGAGCTGCCACGCGTCAAGCTCATTCGCCTGGTGACCGCTGCCCAGACCGCGGCCGACCGGGGGGCCAGGCTCACCAACCAGTTGCTGGCCTTTGCCCGCCGCACGCCGCTGCGCTCTGAAATCGCCCATCTGCCCGCGATGTTCGCCGCCAGCGAGCCGCTGTTCAGGCGCGCGTTGGGGGAGACGATCGCACTGCGCGTGTCCTTGCAGGACGGGCTCTGGCCTTGCCAACTCGACCCGACACAGTTCGAGGCGGCGATCCTCAACCTGCTGGTCAACGCACGGGATGCGATGCCGCAGGGTGGCGCGGTGGAGATTGCGGCGGAGAACCTGATGTGCCCGCCGCAGGGTGTCAGCTGGCTGAATGATGTGACGCCTGGCCCGTGTGTGTGCATCCGTGTCAGCGATACCGGGTCCGGCATGAGTCCGGACGTCATGGCGCATGTTTTCGAGCCGTTTTTCACCACCAAGGACGTCGGAAAAGGGACCGGCCTCGGGCTGAGTCAGGTTTATGGCTTCATCCGTCAGTCCGGCGGCCACATCGCGCTGGACAGCGATCTGGGCGGCGGCACCACCTTCCGGCTGTACCTGCCGCGCGCCGACGCGGACGCAGATGCGCTGGGGAGCAGCCATACCGCCACCGAAGCGTTGCAGCACGGCTCGGAAACGATCCTGATCGTCGAGGATAACGACGCGGTCCGCGAAATGGCTGTTACGCTGCTGCATGAGCTTGGCTACACCGTCCTGACCGCGCCCGATGCGCCCGCCGCGCTTGGCGTGCTGGACGCCAACCGGATCGACCTGTTGTTCAGCGACGTGGTGATGCCCGGCGGCATGACCGGCTATGACCTCGTGCGGCGGGCCCGTGTGCTGAATCGCGGCCTGAAGGCCCTGCTGACCTCGGGCTACACCCATCGCGGTGCGGCCGATCCGGACGAAGCGAAACT
>DAICYU010000316.1 GCA_027311485.1 Acetobacteraceae bacterium | reverse complement strand
GGCCCTCTCCGCATGCCACCCGATCGTATCCCGGCTTTGTGCAGTGGCTGACCTCCGTGCAACCGGGCTGGGATATCGGCCTGGCACCCCTGATCGATTCGCCGTTCACCCGCTGCAAGTCCCCGATAAAGGCTTTCGATTACGCCGCGCTGGGAATGGTTGTGCTGGCATCCGACACGCCGGTCTATCGTGGCTCCATCGCGGACGGGCCGGCCGGACGACTGGTACCGAACGACCCGGCTGCATGGTACGGGGCGCTAGACTGGCTGGTGCGTAACCGCGTGCTGCGGCAGTCGATGGGCGACCGAGCGCGTGAGGCGTTTCTGCGCCACGGGACGCTCTCGGGCCAGGGTTCGATCCGGCGTGAAGCCCTGACACGTAGCCTGAACCTTGAACCCGCCGAAACCGCCGCATGAGCCACGACCGGCCCAACACCCTGGAGGGAACACACCTAAGCCGGGTCATCGCCGGCTTCGTCGATCCAGATTGGTACCGTAAGCGCTACCCGGATATCGACGCAGCAGGTCTCGACCCGGTTCGGCATTTTCTGCGCCATGGCATCGCCGAAGGCCGCGATCCGAACCGCTTTTTCGATACCGCTTGGTATCTGCAAACCTATCGGGATGCCGCTGCCAGCGGCGCGGCCCCGCTGCTACACTACCTGTTGTCCGGGGCCTCAGAAGCACGCAATCCGCATCCGCGCTTTGATGCCGATTTCTACACGCACGAGCATCCCGAGGCAGCGTCAAACCCGCTGCTGTTTCACCTGCGGGTTGGCCATAGCCTGTGCTATCCGACCGAAAAGCCGTTCCACATCGGCGACTACCAGCCATCCGATCAGCTGCCACCACTGCCGCCCGAGGGCGTCGTCGCCGATATTGTAATCCCGGTGCACGGCGGCGCAGACGACACGCAAAGCTGTCTCAACGCCGTGCTGGCCGATTCAGGCTCGATGCCGGGTCGCGTCATCGTCGTCGAGGATTGTTGCCCCGATGCCGCCCTGGTCGCCTGGCTTCAGCAACTCGCGGATGCCGGACGCATCACGCTGTTACGCAACAGGCGCCCTTCTGGCTTCGCCGCCTCGGTCAATCGCGGGATGGCCGAAGCAGGCGACAACGACGTCGTGCTGTTGAGCAGCGATACCGAGTTCGCGGCCGGCTGGCTTACCCGCCTTGCAGCGCACGCCTATGCAGCGCCACGGATCGCTGCGGTTTCTCCACTTTCCAACGTCGCCGCGACGGACAACCGCCTGGACGACCCGGATGCGCCATTGCCGTTCGGGCACAGCCTGGACCAGATCGACGAGGTCTGCCGGACCGTGAACAGCGGTCGCTTCGTCCAAACACCCTCAACTCAAGCTATCTGCCTGTATATCCGCAGAACCGCATTGAACGAGCTTGGTGACTTTGACGCCGAAGGGTTCCCGCTTGGCCACGACTCCGTGACCGACTTCTGCTTGCGTGCCGACGCGAAAGGCTGGACGCATCGTCTGGCCTGCGACACGTTTGTGCATCGCCACCCGCGCGCTGATGCCGTCGTTCGCCATGACAAGCCGGATGCCCGGGCGGCCGCGTTACTGCAGCAACGCTATCCTGGCCATCCAAGACATCTGGCCGGCACCGTCCGGTTCAGCGCTCTGACAGCCTATCGCTTTGCCATGACCGCTGCCTTGTTCCGGCTTTCGGGATTGCCGGTGATCCTGATGGCGACTCGAGGTGCGGACGATGGCGTCCGGCGGCACATCGGCAGTCTGATGGCGCGCTTCCACGACAAGGCCCGGTTCCTGCTGCTGGAAATCGCCAGGCACGACATCACCCTGTCGGTGCCAGCGCTGCCCGGACATCCGCGGCTGGTCCTACCCGTGGAGCGCGACGATCAGCAGGAACAGGTGCTGCGCGCCATGCACGTTTCCCGCCTGCACATCCACGACCTGAACCCCACAGGCCTGGATATCAAAGCGCTCGTGCGACGGCTCGGCGTCCCGTTCGACATCACGGTACACGACTACCTTGCGATCTGCCCGCAGCGAAACTTGCTGCCGTGGCAGGAGGGTCTCTACTGCGGCGAACCCGGCCCGGCCCACTGCAACGCCTGCATCGCCGATGCAAATGGCATCAACCATGGCGCACGGGACATCCTCTCGTGGCGCCTAAAGCACGCCTGGCAGTTTCTTGAGGCCGATCGCGTCATCTGCCCAAGCCATGACACAAAGCGCAGGCTGCAGCGCTACGGCCTGGCTGAACGCGCGGTTGTCGCTCCACACGACGCGCCAGCGGGGGCAACCTGGCCGGTGACGGTGCCGGCGTATTCGGGACCGGTATTGCGGATCGTGGTGCTGGGCGCACTGACCAATCCCAGGGGGGCGCGCACGGTCGCCATGGTGGCCGAAGCTGCCCGGCGCAGCGGTCTGGCTATCCACCTGATCGGTTATACTGACGATTTGTTCCCACAGGTTGCCTTGAGGCTGGTCGCGCAAACCGGCCGATATGAGGACAGCGATCTGCCGGATCTGATCCGCCAGACGAAGCCGCATGTTTTCTGGTTCGCCTCCACCGCGCCTGAAACGGACAGCGAGGCCCTGGGTACGGCGATCGAGACCGGCCTGCCGATCGTCGCGACCGATCTGGGTGCCTTCACAGAACGCCTGTCGGGTCGGCCACTGACATGGCTGGTCGACCATCGTGCACCGCCCGATGATCTGATGGCGGTCTTCGAGCAGGTGCGCCAGGTTCTGGCGAGTCGCCCGGACATAGCCCCCACCCCAAGACCGGCAAACCGGAGACCCGCGGCAATGCCGGATTTCTACGCGCGGGACTATCTGGCCAAGCGGCGCGTCGTTCGGCGTACGCCATCGAGGCTTAGACGCATTCTGGCCCTGCCGGCGCGACAGCCGGACGGTTCGATCGCACCGTCCGGGTATACGCGGCTATTGCAACCGCTGGATCATCCCGCGATCGGTGGCGGGCACAGGCTTGAACTCGCCGATGCCAGCACCTTCACGCGACAGTCCGCCGACATCGTTATGGTGCAACCCGCGGCGCTTTCCGACGCAGCGGCGGCCGAAGCCTTGATTGCCTACAGGGACGAGGCGGGAGGCCGACTGGTGCTGGACCTTGATGCCGACCCGGCAGAGAGCGGCTGCGCGCCGAAGGTTCTACGGCGGCTTTTGCAGGCAGCCGACGCAGTCTGGGTTGCCTCGGCCGAAATCGGCAGGCGGATCGCCCCTATCCGCGCTCCGGTCACCATCCTGGAAACCAAACTGGACGAACGGATCTGGCAGCCGCGACGCCTGCCGACGCGC
This sequence comes from Acetobacteraceae bacterium, assembly GCA_027311485.1. Classification (GTDB taxonomy): domain Bacteria; phylum Pseudomonadota; class Alphaproteobacteria; order Acetobacterales; family Acetobacteraceae; genus Rhodopila. The sequence goes on along the minus strand of DAICYU010000316.1, from coordinate 2,167 downwards.
CGCTGGGACACACAGACACGCATCCTTTGGGTCGGCGGCGCCGACGATGAGAATTTTGCGCTGATCGAGACGGCGCTGGTCCGACTCAAAAGCGCCTATGGCGACAAGGTCGCGATCGACATACTCGGCCTGGATAACCGGCCGGACCTGCCAGACGGCCTGCACCGCTTACAGCCCTCCGATCTCGCGTCGCGGTCCTACCCCGCGTTCGTGCATTGGTTTGGCGCCGTGCATCCGGGCTGGCACATCGGGCTTGCACCGCTGCGGGATCGGCCTGCCAACAGCGCCAAGTCCCCTGTTCAGGCACTTGAATATGCTGCGTCGGGCATGCTGGTGCTTGCCTCCGACACACCGGTTTACCGTGGCACCCTTGCCGACGGACCTGCCGGGCAACTGGTGGCGAACACGCCGTCCGCCTGGTACGCCGCCATCGACTGGATGATCCGGGATGAGGCTTGCCGCCACACACGCGCGGCGCGGTCGCGGCTGGCATTTGAGGAAACGGGGTCGCTCGCCGCCGCTGCTGCTGCGCGCCGCGCGGCGCTGGAGATGCTGTTCAACAAACCGGACGCGCCGCCGACAGCCTTGCGGCGGCCGCGGCAGGAATTACATCTGGACAATGATCCAGATCACACACCTTCCGGAAAGAGGCGTCATAGCGGTCGAAGGGGATGACCGCGTTGCATTCCTGCAAGGCCTGGTTTCCAACGACATCGCCGCCGCCGCGCCCGGGCACGCCGTCTGGGCCGCACTGCTGACGCCGCAAGGCAAATGGCTCGCTGACTTCTTTGTCCTGTCGGATGGAGAGAGGCTGCTGCTGGATTGCGAACGGGCTCAGGTCGGGATGCTGCTCCAGCGGCTTTCGCGATACCGTTTGCGCATGAAGGTGACGTTGGCCGAACACCCCGCCCACCGCGTGTATGTGGCCTGGGGCGGCCGGCCGGAGGTAGCTGGCATCATGGCACCGGACCCACGGCTAGCGCATTTTGCCTGGCGCATCCTGTCGGCCGACCCGGTTGCCACCACAGCGACGCCAGCTGATTGGGACGCCTACCGGCTGAATGCGGGCCTGCCGGAAGGATCCCGGGACATGGAGGCGGACCGGAGCGTGCTCCTGGAAGCTGGCTTCGATGAGCTGAATGGCGTGTCCTGGTCGAAGGGCTGCTACATGGGCCAGGAACTGACCGCGCGTACCAAGTATCGCGGGTTGGTCAAGCGCCGGCTGATGCCGGTCGCGGTGGACGGACCGCTACCCGCGCCGGGGACGCCGGTCCTGCGGGACGGGGTTGAAGTTGGCACAATGCGGTCTGGCCGGGATGGCATCGGCTTGGCGCTGGTGCGGCTGGACGCGATGGGCAGTGCGCTGCGATGCGGCGACGCCGCGCTGAAGCCTCGGGTTCAGGCGTGGATGCGGCTGCCGGAGATGGCGTCCGGCAGCTGACGATCTGCCTCAGTCCATAGCTGCATGCGCATCTGGCCCCGGCGCAGCGAGATGTCGGGGACGGCGGAGCAGCAGCAGCAGCAGCAGCGATGGAAGCGTCGTGAAGATCATGAGCCGGTAGTCGTCGATATAGGCGATGATTTGCGCCTGCATGTTGACCATTTGATCCAGCACTGCCGCCCCGTGGGTTTGAGCCGGGTTCCAGGCATGGCGGATAATACTGTTGGCCTGCAGCGCGCGGTTGAAGGGCGTCACAGAGGCACCGATCTGCTCATGCAGAACCTGTGTGTTGTGAGCCAGCATGGCCGAGCTGACGGAAACGCCGACGGCGGCGCCGATGTTGCGGAACAGGCTGAACAGCGAGGTGCCATCAGTGCGGTACTGGGGCGACAATGTGGAGAAGGCCAGCACCTGCAGCGGCAAGAACACGAAGCCGAGGCCGAAGCCCTGAATGATGATCGTGATGACGATCCGCCACTGCGACACATCCGGGGTCCAGCCGGTCTGTTCCCACATCGACCAGGTCAGCGCGAGGATACCGCACGCCATCAGCTTACGCGGATCGATCTTGGCCGCCAGTCGTCCGCCGGTCAGCATCGCCGCCATCGTGCCGATCCCGCGCGGCGCCATGATGAGCCCGGCGGTTTCGACAGGATAGTTTGCCAGGTTCTGCAGCCATGGCGCCATCAGCGACGAGCTCGAAACCAGGATCGTCCCCGTCGCAAA
>DAICYU010000315.1 GCA_027311485.1 Acetobacteraceae bacterium | reverse complement strand
CCGACTTCCTGGCGGCCCATAAACATAACCAATGGAGGTAAGACCGTGAGGCCGAACCCACTGACCGATGCTGTCGCGTTCCTGATGGCACCGGGCTTCACGACAGTCGTTTTCTGGGTGCTGCTGCTGGGCAGCTGCGGTTTCGCTGTCGCTGCATGGCGTGCCGACCGGTCACAGCGAACCGGCTACGCAATCGGCATGTGGCTGCTGCGGCTGACCGTCGGCGTGATGTGGTGGGAGCAGTCGCTGTGGAAGATTCCGCCAAACTATGACGGACTGGTCTACTGGATGAAGCAGATGGTGGACCATGCCGCCATCCCGCTGCAGGGCGCGTTGGTGGGCAGCATCGTGATACCGAACATCGCGATCTTCGGCCCGATCGTCTATACCGCGGAAGTGCTGATCGGGGCATCACTGATGCTGGGCCTGCTGACCCGCGCCGGCGCCACAATCGGCGCCCTCATGGTCGTCAATCTCTGGCTTGGCCTCTATTCCGCGCCCGGTGAGTGGCCGTGGACCTACGGCTTCCTGCTGATCATCCAACTGCTGTTCGTGCTCGACCCGCCAGGGCGCAACCTTGGGGCTGATGTCATTGTGCGCCGGCGCCTTCCGGTTCTGCTGGGCTGGTCTATCCTGGCCTAAGCTATTACGGCCCGAGCTATCAAGGCCCGGCCTATCCTGGCCTGATTTATTGTGGGACCACAAACACGGATGCCGAACCTGCCACCGATACTGGAAAATAAGGATTACCGCGCGCCGGCGGTGTTCCTGCCGGAAAACCTGCTGCGCGAAGCCCGGCGGCAGCGCGGGCTACCGCATTTGCCGGTGCCGGAGGTCTGTATCCTCGATCCGGATGGCGACATCGTCCGCGCCCTGCGTGCCGACGGCCGCGGCCGGCCTTTTGCCGGCTGGGCGTGCTACCACACCGAGATGCTGACCTTCGACCTGGCGGGCCAGACCGTGGGCATCGTCGGCTGCGCCGTGGGCGCGTCGTTCGCCGTGCTGGTCGCGGAACAGATGTTCGCCTCCGGCTGCCGACTTCTTGTCAGCGTGACCTCGGCCGGACGGATCGCGCCGGATCTGCCGGCACAGGCCTTTTTCGTGCTGATCGACAAGGCTCTGCGCGACGAAGGCACCAGCTATCACTACCTTCCGGCGCAGGAGCGGTATTCTGACGCCGACCCGGCGCTGGCCGAATGGGCCTGGCGTGCCGTGGCGACGACTGGCCTGCCGGTGATGCGCGGCGGCGTCTGGACCACCGACGCACCGTTTCGCGAAACGCAGGATGCCATCGCCGCCGCGGCGGCGGACAAGCTGATCGCCGTGGAGATGGAAGCCGCCGCGTTATACGCGTTCGCCCGCGCCAAACGGGCGGCGGTGATCTGTCTGGCGCACGTCACCAATCAGATGGCACAGATCGAAGGCGATTTCGAAAAGGGCGCCGCCGACGGCAGCCTGGATGCGCTGACGGTCCTGGGCTCCATCGTTCTCGCCCACGGGCGGAAAGGCGACTGATTCAACCGCTGGAGCGCGGTTGCAGCAGGCTCAATCGGCCAAATTCCTTCCACGACGAAGTCCCCGCGCCCGCCCTGGATCAGCTGATCCGCGCGGCCGCACGGGTGCCCATGGCCTCAACCGGCACCTTCAGGTTACGCGCACCCGCACGCGATGCCAGGAGGCGCACAAATAGCCCTTGAAGTTCCAGGTGTCGTCCGGCAGCGCCGGTTGCGTCTGCCCAGCCGAATCCCAGGCGCGCACCGCCAGTTCGTGCTCTCCCTTCGGCAGGTCGAGGCTCGCATGCCAGAGCGTCCAGGTCCATGGCGTGTCCTGCCCCGCCTCCAGCTCGGCCTGCATCCAGCTTCGGCCACCATCGGCCGACACGTCCACGCGGCTGATGGCGCGGGCGCCGACGACGGCATAGCCACGCACCATCACCGGGCCGGCGCTCAATACGGCATGCGCCGCCGGCTCACAGATCGCGGCATTCAATGGCATTTCGTAAATCGTCGTGCCCATGTCCCAGTCCGCCGTTTCCTTCGTCACATCCGCCGGAAACAGCTTGTAATCCCGCGCCTGCGGCTTCGCATCGCTCGGCCGGTCCTGCACAGTGATGCCAGCCAGCCATTTCGGGCTGCGCGCGCCGGCAAATCCGGGCGTGACGACGCGCAGCGGAAAGCCATGCTCGGGGGCCAGAGGCGCGCCGTTCATGCTGTGGGCCAGCAGCACATCGGCCGCCATCGCCTTGGCCATGGGAATGGACGCACCATAGCGGAACCGCTCCCCGTCCACCTCGCAGTCGTCGCAGGCGGTGAAGGCAACGTGCAGGTCGGTCGCCTCGTCCGCACCTGCTTCCCGCAATACGTCAGCCAGCGCGACGCCGGTCCATTCGGCGTTGCCGATCGCACCCGGCGCCCAGGGATCGCCGGAGACAGGGCGGACCTGCAGCATGTCGCCGCGGCGGTTGCCGGCGCACTGCATCGTCGCCACCACCGTTCGCTGCGGGAAGCGGTCGCGCAACGCAGCCATCGACAGGTCCATCGATGTGCGGACCCGGCCCGCCACGCGCAGCCGGTGCGTCGCCTCCTCCAGGTGCGGGATGTTGCCGTGGCTGCGTACGTAGAAATCCCGCTGCGCTGTGATGAAACCGGCGCGCAGGCGATCCAGCCTGGGTTCGGCGTTCAACGGATTCTTCGAATGGACGATCAGATCCGGCTTTGACAGGGACAGGTTGAGCACGGCGCGCCTCCCGGTTGTCTCGGCGCGCAAACCCCGGGACGGCACCGGGGTTCACTGGAACCGATACACAAGGCGGCGCGCGAAGCCCGCCTCTCGAAGGAATACCCGGCACGCAGCGGAACGCGGCTGACCGAACCACCAGAAGGCCGGTGCGGCGCCGTCGGACACCCCACGCTGCCGTCACCAACCTACGCGCCTGCCAGCCAGCGCAAGCGCCGCCTGGACTCACAGTGCCAGGGCGATGTCGGGACGGTCCGTGATCAGGCCAGTCACGCCCCAGCCGACCAGACGGCGCATGTCGTCAGGCCGGTTCACCGTCCAGGGCAGGACGGCGAGGCCAAGGCGCGTCGCCGCCCGCACATCCGCCGCGGTCAGGTCGGCATGACCCGGCGCCCAAATCGGGCCGCCTTCGGCCGCGACACGGGCCGGCACCGGCTCCCCCGTGTTTGCAAGCTGCCACCACACAGCCGGGTCGCGCACGGTTTCAGCCCGGGTCAGCCAGGCCAGCCGGATATCCGGCCGCCGGCGGCGAACATGGCGCTGCACCCGCCAGTCGAACGCCTCGATCGTCACGCGCCCGGCCGCCGCCGCTGCATCGATCACCGCCAGGACCGCGTCGGCCAGCACATCGGGCGGCGCGGTCCATTCCGGATGGCGCGGATCGGTCTTCACCTCGATCGTGAAGCGCGCGTCCGGCAATGCGGCGAGCACGGCGGCGAGTGTGGGTATGCGGGCGCCGTCGCATGGCGTCTGGTCGGGAAACAGCGCGGCGACGGGTGATCCCGGCCGCAGCCGCCCGACGTCGTAGCGTTGCAGCGCCGGGAGGCTCAGTTGATGGATGAGGGGGCCGCGCGCCGGCAGCCACAGGCCGTCGGCGTCGCGCGTCAGGTCCGGGTTCAGGGCGAAGTCGTGCGTCACCACGACGATGCCGTCCCTGGTCATGGCGACGTCGAGTTCGAAGGCCGTCACGCCCAGCGCGGCCGCGGCGCGGAACCCTTCCAGCGTATTTTCAGGGAACAGGCCTCGGGCGCCGCGATGCCCCTGGATGTCGATCCGTGCCATGGCCCTGCCTCGCTTCAGCCGCTTTGGTCGGCCCGGTTGTGCGACGGCGTGGATGGCGGACTGATCCATGCCGTCGGTGTCTCCCCATCGCTGGCATCCCTGGCACCAATTCTCAAGGTCGGCGTGGGAATGCGAGGGAAAGCCGCGTCCGGCGGCAAGCTAATGTCCGTTTTGGCCCCGCACCGCGCCCTGTCGTGCACCGCGCATCGTGTCCAGCGAGTACCGCCCGGGCCCGGTGACGTAGAGCAGGAGAAAGCCGCCGGCAATGCTGATATTCTTATAGAAATTTATCGCGTTCCCGTATCGTGCAGCACCTTCCATGGTCCAGAAGTGATGCCCGATCAGCCCGGTCACCAGCGCGTAGAGCGCCAGCAGAAGGGCTAGCGGGCGCGTCCATGCGCCGAGGGCGACGGCGAGCGCGACAAAGACCTCGACCGCGATGGCCACGAGCGTGGCGATCGATGGCACGGGTAAGCCGGTCGTCGCCATATAGCCGACGGTCCCGGCATAGTTGGTGAGCTTGCTCCATCCGAACACGACGAAGAGCACGATGAGTAAGATGCGGGCGACGAGGATGACCTCATCCCTGCCCCGCTCGGCATCGAAAGTCGCCATGGTTCCTGTTCCTTTGCTTCGCGGCGGGTTGCGGTCCGTCGAAGCCCAGGATCAGTCTGGCGCAGCAGGGAAGAAAGAGAAACAACGGAAACTCTTTATTTCCGCAATTGCCATGCCTCGCCTTCCCGACCGCGAAGCCTGGGCGGTATTCGCCAAGGCGGAAACTGGCTCCTTTGCACAGGCAACCGCCGATCTCGCCCTGTCCATGGCCACCATATCCAGGGCGATTGGCCGACTGGAGGCGCGCATCGGGGCTTCCCTGCTGAACCGCACTTCCCGCCGTCTCGCTCCGACCGATACCGTCCGGCACCGTCCCGCCCGCGCCGCCGCGGTTATCGCATTACCGGCAGGCCGCCTATCCGTCGCACCCTGGGCAGAGGGCCTCGGCTCGGAACCCAATTGATCCCTGCGCTGGCCCGATCGGCCGGGATGGAAGCGCCCTATGCGGGAAGTGGATCAATGGCGAATGAGTATTGGCTGAACGACCAGCAGCCGTTGGCGGTTGAGCCGCTGGTCCCGCCGGGCTGTCGAGACGTCAGGCAGCCCGCTGCAAATCCTGTATGATGGCGGCTTTCAGACCGACGGCAACCCGGCCTTCGGTCAACGCACGTCGGTCGGCACCACGCTGATGCTGTTGAAGGGCGAACCGTTGATCAGCTTGGTGCTGACCACGGTGTAGACCAGCACATGCTTCTCCGCGTCCAGTGACCGGTGGATCTGGAACGTCTTGAAGAACAGCGACGCGTGGGAAAAGCCGATCACCTCATGCTTCGGCAGCGATGGCGGCAGCGCCACCGGCCCGACGGCACGGCAGGCGATCGAAAAGCGGCTTGGGTCCTCGGCCAGGCCGATGCCGCCCTTGATGCCGCCGGTTTCGGCGCGCGACAGGTAGCAGGACACGTTCTGCACGCGCGGGTCGTCGTACCGCTCGATGACGATCTTATCGTCGGGGCCGAGCCAGCGGAAGTTGGTGTTGATTGAGTCGATCCGGGTCTGGGCGGTCGCCGTCTGGACGGTGGCCGGCACCGCCATCAGCGCCAGCAAGCCGGCCAGCAT
>DAICYU010000314.1:2021-5491 GCA_027311485.1 Acetobacteraceae bacterium | reverse complement strand
TCCGGCAGAAGTGCGCGATCTCAACCGCAAGCAGCGCAACAAGATGGCGGTTGGCAAGGAAGGGATCAACGTGCATTCGGTTTTGCTGCAGGAAGGGGTGCACACGTTTGAAAGCATCAACGACGCGGTTGCCGAACCGGTGCTCGCCCAGGCGCACGCGTATCAGATCGGATCATCACGGCAGGAACTCGCGATGCATCTGCAGGGCTACGCGCCGCTATTCGCCAAATGTCCCAACCTGCTGCTGCTGTCCACCAGCGGCGCCGGGTTCGACACGCTCAGCCTGGCCGATGCCACCGCCGCGGGCGTCGCCGTCGTCAACCAGGCCGGCGGCAACAAGGAAGGCGTCGCCGAACACGTCATGGCGATGATGCTGGCGCTGTCGAAGCGCATCGTCGCCGCCGATCACGCCATGCGGGCCGGCACGACGTATGAGCGGCGTGATTTCATGGGCGACGACATCCAGGGGCGCACGATCGGCATCATCGGCCTGGGCCATGTCGGCAGCCGCGTGGCGGAGCTGTGCCGCGGCCTGTTCCAGATGCGCGTCCTCGCCTACGACCCGTATCTGACAGCCCAGCAGATCGAGTCAAAGGGCGCGGAGAAGACCGACACGCTGGAAGCCCTATTGCGCCAGTCCGACTACGTCTCGGTCAACTGCCCGCATACCACGGAAACCCGCTTCATGATGGGCGCGGCGCAATTTTCCCAGATGCAGCCGCATGCCTTTTTCATCACCACCGCGCGTGGCGGCATCCATGACGAAACCGCCCTGGCCGCCGCGCTGACGGCGAAACAACTAGCCGGCGCCGGTCTGGATGTGTGGGAGGAGGAGCCGCCGCCGTCCGACCATCCGTTGCTGAAATTCGACAATGTCGTCGCCAGTCCGCACAACGCCGGCGTCACCCGGCAATCCCGGCACAACATCGCGAGGATTGCCGCGGAACAACTGCTGGATGCGCTGGACGGGAAGAAGCCGCCCCGGCTGCTGAACCCGGAGGTCTGGCCGGTCTTTCAGCAGCGGTTCGCGCGGATACTCGGCTTCCGGCCCGAGGACTGACCGCACATGCCACGGCCGCAGGGATCCGGCGCCCAATGTCGCAAGTCCCTGCGTCCCGTTTGCTTGACCCGCGTCCGGCGGGTCGTAAATGCTCCCGGGGGATGTTCCAGGGGGATGCTCCGGACCAACAACACAAACCATACTCAGAGGTCGAACCAGTAAGAAGGAGGAAACGCCAATGACACTCACGATCCGTCCCATCGATCCGGTTTCCCGCCCGTTCTTCGCCGGGGAGGTGTCCGGCATCGACATTACCCGTCCACTGACCCCGGATCAGGTCGCCGCCATCGACAAGGGCATGGACCGGTTTGGCGTGCTGGTCTTCCACGACCAGAAATTCGATGACGAAACCCAGTTGGCCTTCTCCCGCAACTTTGGAGGCCTCGAAGAAGCCAGCGGCGACCTGAACTGGGGCAAGGCACGACGTATCGAGTCACCGCTGGTCAACGACATTTCCAACCTGGACAACGACAACAAGGTCCTGGCCCGCGACAATCGCCGCCGCCTGTTCAGCCTGGGGAACCGGCTCTGGCACTCCGACAGTTCCTTCAAGGCCGTTCCGGCGAAGTATTCATTGTTGTCCGCACGCCTGATCCCCTCGGCCGGTGGCGACACCGAATTCGCCGACATGCGCGCCGCGTACGATGCGCTCGATGAAGAAACGAAATCCGAGTGCGAAAACCTCATCTGTGAACACAGCCAAATCTACTCCCGCTCCATGCTCGGCTTCACCGATTTCACGCCCGAGGACATGGTGCGATTCAAGCCTGTGCAGCAACGATTGGTCCGCCGCCACCCCTCCACTGGACGCAAGTCGCTCTACCTGGCCTCCCATGCCGGCGCGATCATTGGCTGGCCGGTGCCGGAAGCCCGCGCCTTCCTGCGTGACCTGGTCGAACACGCAACGCAGCGCCGCTTCGTCTATGCCCATGCCTGGAAGCAATGGGACCTGGTGATGTGGGATAATCGCGCCACCATGCACCGCGCCCGCCCGTTCGACGCCAAAGAAGTACGCGACATGCACCGCACCACGGTTGCGTGCGAACGCTCCACAATGGCCGAGGCCGCTTGACCGATCGCCCAGGCGCGCTATCCATCCGTCAAACGCATATAGGAGACGGACAATGCGCGCCTGGGCCGTGGTCGAAAATGGGCAACCCCTGAAGGAAATCGAACTGCCGACACCGGAGCCGACGGGCACCGAGGTTCTGCTCGAAGTGACGCATTGCGGCGTCTGCCACTCCGACCTGCATATCTGGGAAGGCTACTACGACGTCGGTGGCGGCCAGAAAATGTCGCTGACCGACCGCGGCGTGACGCTGCCGCTCGCGATGGGTCACGAAATCGTCGGCCGCGTCGTCAAGCTCGGCCCGGATGCAACCGGTGTGAAGGTCGGTGACCTGCGGATCGTGTATCCGTGGCTGGGCTGCGGCAAGTGCGACAAGTGCCTGAGTGAAGAAGACAATATGTGTACGGTGGCGGCCCGCAGCCTGGGCGTGTACCAGAATGGCGGCTATGGTACGCATGTGGTCGCCCCGCATCCGCGCCATCTGGTGGACCTCGGTACCCTCGATCCCGCTATCGCCGCGACCTATGCGTGCAGCGGCATCACGGTCTTTTCGGCGATCAAGAAGGCGATGCCGCTGAAGCCGACGGACCCGATCGTGCTGGTGGGCGCCGGCGGCCTGGGCCTGAATGCCATCGCCGTGCTGAAGGCGATGAAGCACCAGAACATCATCACCGTCGATATCAGCCCGGAAAAGCGCGAAGCCGCGTTGAAGGCCGGCGCCACCAAGGTGGTGGACGGCAGCGGCGACGGCGCCGCGGTGACGAAGCGCATCATCGACGCCGCCGGTGGTCCGGTGCCCGCCGTGGTTGATCTGGTGAACGGCACCGCGACCGCCCGCTTCGCCTTCGGCGCCCTGGCCAAAGGCGGCAAGCTGATCCAGGTGGGCCTGTTCGGCGGCGAACTGACGCTGCCGCTGCCGATCATGGCGATCCGCGCCCTGACCGTGCAGGGCAGCTACGTCGGCAACCCAAAGGAACTGCGCGAACTGGTCAAGCTGGCGCAGGACGGCGAACTGCCGGCGCTGCCGGTCGCCACCATCCCGCAGTCCCAGGCGCAGGAGGCGTTGATGCGCCTGCGCGACGGCAAGGTCACCGGCCGTCTCGTCCTGAAAGCGGAGGCAGCGTGATGTCCGCCAGCGCCAGCACGGGAATGCGCCGCTCGGTCGTACTCAAACGCCGTCCGGCGGCCGAACCCACCCGCGCCGATTTCGACATCCGGGAGGAGGCGATCCCGACTCCCGGGCCGGATGAGGTCGTCACCCGCACCCTGTGGCTGTCCATCGACCCGTATATGCGCGGCCGGCTGCGGGAGGAGAAAAGCTACGCCGCCCCGGTCGCCATC
>DAICYU010000314.1:0-2011 GCA_027311485.1 Acetobacteraceae bacterium | reverse complement strand
ACCGGCGAGACGGTTGGCGAGGTCGTTGCCTCCAACCATCCCGGCTTCGCCGCCGGAGATATCGCCGTCGGCGCGCGCGGCTGGCAGACCCACTGCGTCACGCCGGGCGACCGCCTGGTGAAGATTGAAAAAGGCGCGGCGCCGCTCTCCGCCTACCTTGGCGTATTGGGCATGCCCGGCGCCACCGCCTATGCCGGCGTCACCGAGATCTGCAAGCCGAAAGCCGGCGAAACCTTCGTGGTATCCGCCGCTTCCGGCGCCGTCGGCTCGGTCGCCGGGCAGTTGGCGAAGCGGGCGGGCGCGCGGGTCGTCGGTATCGCCGGCGGCCCGGACAAGTGCCTGTGGGTGCAGGACAGCCTGGGCTTCGACGAATGTGTCGATCATCGCTCCCTGGATCTCCGGCAGGAGTTGCAGGCGGCCTGCCCGAACGGCATCGACTGCTACTTTGAAAATGTCGGCGGCGCGGTGCAGGCGGCGGTGTTCGAGCAGCTGAATGCGTTCAGCCGCGTGGCGATGTGCGGCATGGTGGCGCAGTATAATGAGCCGAAGCCGCCCCCGGGCCCCAACCTGGGCTTCGTGATCGGCAAGCGCGTGCTGATCCAGGGCTTCATCGTATCCGACCGGATGGAGCGCTTTACCGAATGGCGCGCCATGGCGGCCCCGCTGGTGGCGGATGGCAGCCTGGTCTATCGCGAGGACGTCATTGACGGGCTCGACAATGCCCCGGATGCTCTGGCCGGCATCCTCAGCGGCCGCAACTTCGGCAAGCTGCTGGTCAGGGTCGCACCGGAGCATTGAAAGGTTCGTGGGGATGAAGTTCGGCGCCTCGATGTTCTTCACCGACTACTCCATCACGCCGGCCGCCCTGGCCCGCGCGATGGAGGAGCGCGGCTTCGACACGTTGTGGGCGCCGGAGCATTCGCATATCCCGCTGAGCCGCAAGACGCCGTTCCCGCTCGGACCGGAACTGCCGAAGCGGTATTACGACGTGATGGACCCGTTCGTGACCCTGACCGCCGCGGCCATGGTCACGACACGTCTGCGGCTGGGAACGGGCATCTGCCTGATCGCGCAGCGCGACCCGATCCAGACCGCCAAGCTGGTCGCCTCGATCGACCAGGTTTCCGGCGGACGCTTCCTCTTCGGTGTCGGCAACGGCTGGAACCAGGATGAAATGGAGAATCACGGCACCGATTTCGCCCAGCGCCATAAGATTGCGCGTGAGCGGATCGAGGCCATGAAGGCCATCTGGACCCAGGATGCCGCCGAATACCGCGGCGAATTCGTTGATTTCGGTCCCATGGCCATGTGGCCGAAGCCGGTCCAGAAGCCGCATCCGCCCATCCTGGTCGGCGGCGCCTTCCCGTACAGCGCTCGGCGCGCCATCCGCTATGGCGACGGCTGGCTGCCGCAGACCACGCGGTCCGACAAGGCGCCGCTGACCGAGGTGATCCCCCGCTTCCGCCAGATGGCCGAGGAAGCCGGCCGTGACCCGGCCAAATTGACCATCGCCATCGGCGCCCAGCCGCTCGATCCCGCGCTGATCGAGCAATATGCGGCCCTGGACGTCGATATGGTCTATCCGAGTCTGGAATCGGCGGGGGCGGACGTCATCCTGCCGCAGCTCGACAAATGGGCCGACCTGATCCGCCGGTACGGATAAGTCTCCGGCGCAGGCCTCCTTTAGCCGGTCATTCCTGCTGGCGACCGGCTATTCCTGGCGGAACGTGACCACAAGGACGTCGCGATAAGCCGGTTCTCCCGGGTCCAGCGGCTGTACCGGCGTGACACCGTGGAAAACCCGGTGATCGTTCACCAACGCCGCATCCATCGGCTGCTCTAGCGTGAAGGAGCCGATCAACTGCCGGTCGAGGCCGTGAATGCTGGTCATGCCGGAGGCGATGTTCCGCCGCCCCACCATCAGCACGAGCACCCAATCCACCCCGTCCTGGTGCATACCCTCCGGCGTCGGCTGCCCGACCTGGTTCGGCGATGCCTCGATGCGGAACTG
>DAICYU010000313.1 GCA_027311485.1 Acetobacteraceae bacterium | reverse complement strand
GTCTGCAAACATATCTGCGCAAGCTGTTCGGCAGTGAGCGCATCCGCATTGTCCCGCCGCCCAAAAAGGGGCTGTCGGTCGAACTCGCGGTCAATGATGAAACGATCGGCACCGTCCACCGCGACGCGGAGGAAGGCGAGGTATCCTACTCGATCCACCTGACGGTGCTGGAGGAAGACCTGCCGGCACCGCGTCCCGCCGCCCCGTCCCGCCCCCCCCGCCGGCCGGCGGTAATATACCTGTGCTGCCCCGGCTTGTGCTCGTCGGGGCTTGTGCTTATCGGCGGACGGGCATCAGGGTCTCCCCGCGCAGCACGGTGATCGTGTGCAGCGTGCGCCCGTCCAGGCGCACGGCGGTTTCCGGCAATTGCCCCGTCTTCGGGAACCACGGCGCGGCGATCTGTCGCGCCCGGTCGGGCGGGGCAAGTGCCAGGACAAGCACGTCCTGCCCGGCGAACCGGCTCGGCGGGTCCGCAAAGCGGAATTGCCGCGCGTCGCTGTTCAGACAAAGCATGGTGACGTCCGGGCCTAACGCGTAGCCGATCTTTCCGGCGTCCCGCCAGTTGAGTGCGGCGACCACCGCACCGGGCGGCAGTAGCCCGCGGCTGGCCAGATCGGTGCGGATTGACGTCCAGTCCAGCCCTTCCGCCGTTGGGTCCTTGCGCATCACCGCGGCCAGCCTGTTGCCCAGGAAATCGAATTGGATCTGAGTCGCGATAACCGTCAGCGCCACCAGGATCAGAATCGCCGTACCAACCATCGTGTGCCTGATCCATCGTTGCGCCCGGCGCTGTGCAATGGCGACGCCAAGCAGCGGGAACAGCATCAGGTAGCCGGGGGCCGCCCAGTGAAACAGGATCTTCTGGCTGGACCAGGCGGCAATCAATGCGAACAGAACGATCGGCGGCGCCGCCAGCCATGCCAGCAAACGCGCCTGCCATGCGGCGCCATGCTGGAACGCCCGGACGAACAGGATCATCATCGGCAGCCAGAGCCAGGGCAGCACGAACAGCGCCTCGCCGCCCAGGGTCGCGAACGGCGCCAGCGGCTGGAAGCGCAGGCCGGCCGCGCGATCGCCCTGGAAGGCGAAGGACGCCCAGCCATGCAAGGCGTTCCATAGCGGAACCGGCGAAAACACCGCCAGAGCCAGCAGCCCCGCCACATAGGGCTGGGGACGGCGCAGCCAGTGCCGCTGCGGTGGGCTCACCACCAGGAACAGGAACGCACCGGCAATCGTCAGCACCGCCGAGTATTTCGAAAACAGCGCCAGGCCGGCGCATATCCCTGCCCCGGACCACCAGCCCCAGGATCGTCTGGGCTCCAGCGGGACGGCATGCAGCAGGCACAGCGCTGCACCCAGCAGCGCTGTGTCCAACGGGCCGTCGGGCAGCACCCACGTGCCGGTCGTGATGCTGAAGACCGGGGACAGGTTGAACGCGCACACCGCCCAGAAGGCCGCGGCATCACCGGCGATGCGGAGGGTGATCCGCGCCATCAGCAGTTGCGACAGGGCGAACAGCAGGATGAACGGCAGCCGCACCACGATCGGCGCTTCCGAACCGAACAGGTGTGCCGCCCCCCAGGACAGCCACCAGCTTGCCGGCGGATGGTCGAAATAGCCGAGGGATAAAACCCGCCCGGCGGTTACCATATAACTTTCGTCGACCCCCAGCCCGGTTGTCGCTGCAAAGATCAGCCGGATCAGTGTGGTTGCGGCGGTCAGCCGCAGGATCGGAGAGCGTGTCATGAAGTGCGGCTGCTTCTGCTGCCTGCAAACGTTTCCGCCCGAGGCCGTGGTGGATTGGACGGATGACGGCGACACGCCTTTGTGCCCGCATTGCGGTATCGCGGCGGTGCTGCCGGGCGTGACCGATTTTGTCGAATTGTTCCGCCTGCGCGAGCGCCGGTTCGGGCTACATGCCGGCGTGCCGTTGCCGGATGAGGAGACCTAGCGACGGCCCGGTGCTCCGCGGTGGGCGTCACCGTCCCCAGTTCGGGGACGGTGACCGCATGGCGCTTCAGCCGGCGACGATCCGCTGGGTCTGGATGCCCAGGCCCTCGATTCCCAGACGCACGACGTCGCCCACCTTCAGGAACACCGGCTCCGGCTTGATGCCGACGCCAACGCCCGGTGGCGTGCCGGTGGCAATGACGTCACCCGGATGCAGCGTGATGAAGTGGCTGACGTAGCTGACCAGCTTGCGGACGTCGAAAATCAT
The DNA here is from genome assembly GCA_027311485.1 of Acetobacteraceae bacterium. Lineage (GTDB taxonomy): Bacteria > Pseudomonadota > Alphaproteobacteria > Acetobacterales > Acetobacteraceae > Rhodopila. The sequence continues at coordinate 3,293 of DAICYU010000313.1, read as the reverse complement.
CGTCTGGGTCGATCCGTCCTGCATCCGCTTGCCGTTCACCTCGGTCCACAGCGGCAGGTCCTGCGGGTCGCTGACCTCATCCTTGGTGACCATCCACGGACCGGTCGGGCCGAAGGTTTCACACCCCTTGCCTTTGTCCCAGGTGCCGCCGCGCTCCATCTGGTACTCGCGCTCGCTCACGTCATTGCAGACGCAATAACCGGCGACATGATCCATCGCCTCATTCTCGGGCACATAGCGGGCGAGCTTGCCGATCACCACGCCAAGCTCGACCTCCCAGTCCAGCTTGGTGGACCCGCGCGGCAGCTTCGTATCGTCGTTCGGGCCGCAGAACGCGCTGAGCGACTTCAGGAAGACGATCGGCTCCTTCGGGATCGGGTTGCCGGTTTCCGCGGCATGATCGGCATAGTTCAGCCCGATGCACACGTAGTTCGTCGGCCGCACCACGCAGGGGCCGATGCGCGGGTTGCCTTCGACCTTCGGCAGCGTTTCCGGGTCGATGCTGGCGATCATCTTCAAGGCGGCTTCGGACAGGGCGAAACCGTCAATGTCCCGCACGATGCCGCTCAGGCAGCGGATGGTGCCGTCGCTGGCGAACAGGCCCGGCTTTTCGGCGCCCGGCGGTCCATAACGTAGCAGCTTCATAGGCTATTTCCCCCGATATCGGACTGATGTGACAGACCGCCCTCTATACCCACCGCTCGGCCTGCGATGAAGCCGGCATCTCGCCGTAACGATCACAACCTTGGCCGTGCAATCATTCTGCCGCGGCCACGGCAAAATCTTCCTCGGCAACCGCTTCCAGTCCCAAGGCCAGGGCCAGTCGTTCCAGCCGCCGGATCACGCTCTCCCCGGCGAAAACGCCGCTGTTGGGCCGCAGGCTCAGAACCAGCCGCGATCCTTCGATGCGCAGCCGCGTGCCGCCAAGCAGGTCCTTGGTGCCGCCGGACAGCGTATACGCCAGGCGCAAGGCGATCCCCAGCAGCGATGCACGGTTGGCGGATTCCACATCCAGCAGCAGCCGAGCAGGACGCAGGAAGGGGGCGTCCGACTCGGCTTCATATCGCAGCGCGATTCCCAGGGCGAGGAAGGCGCGGGTATAATGGTCCAGCGCGACACCCGGCTGGCGCAGCACGCGCAGGAAGGCTTGTTCGGCGCGGAACTCCGGATGGTCGTGGCTGCCGACATCCGACATCCAGCACAGCGCTTCCCGCAACTTTGCCGCCTGCGGCGTTTCACGCGAAAACAACGGCAGGGTCCAGGCGGCCAGGGCCGGGGGCAGCGAGGGATCGCGCCCGTGACGGGCCGCCAGTTCCCAGGCGGCGCTGATCAGCGGATCCTGCTGCTGGATCTCACGCGGCAGGCGCCGCATGAACCAGCCTTCGCGGAGGCCACTGGCGCTGAACACCACGCGGCGGACATTGGTCGCCCGCAACAGACGCCGCAGCGCGATGGCGGCGAACGGCAGATCATCCAGGCGCCGCCGCGGCGCGCCGGGCAGCCGCTCCAGCACCTTGCGCGGCGCGGTTGACAGCAGGCCACTCAGTTCCCGGGCATCCTCCCGTCCGATGGTGTAGTGATGCACCATCGCCAGCGGATAGCCGGTCTGCGCAATGTGGATGCGGGCCAGCGCGCGCCAGGCGCCGCCGACCAGGTACATGTCCTTCCCGGCGGCTTCGGACAGCCAGGGGACCGACTGCAGGTCGGTTTCAGCAATGGCCCGTGCCCGGACCGGATCGCCGCCCGAGCGTTCGGCCAGCCGGATGACCCCCAGCTTCAACGTCTGCGACAGGCCGCGCACGCCGTTGGTCAGCCGCACCACTTCCAGCGAGCCGCCGCCGATATCGGCCAGGATGCCGTCCGCCTCAGGGATGCCGCACAGCATGCCATCGGCTGCGTAGGCCGCTTCTTCCTGCCCGGACAGGATATGGATCGACACGCCCGGCAGCCGCTTGCGCAGCGTCTCGACGAAGGCCGGGCCGTTGTCCGCGTCGCGCACAGCCGCGGTCGCCAGCACTTCAAACGGATTCGCGCCCAGGCCACGGGCGACCGCATGATAGCGATGCATCACCGTCAGGGTCTGCGCCACGGCGTCCTCATTCAGGCGGCCGGTGTCCTGCAGGCCGCGTCCCAGGCGCAGCACCGCCTTCTCGTTGAAGATGGGGATCGGGTTGCGGGTATGGCCTTCGTACACCACCAGCCGGACTGAATTGGAGCCGAGGTCGACAACACCGCACCGCGGCATGGCAGGGGGGGGATCAAACGGCATGCATCAGTCCTGAAGAACCCGGTTCTGGCGAAGCCGTCCGGTCACCGGCGAGGGGACAGACGACACCACCGGTACGGCAACCGCCGGCCCGTGCAACGCCGATCCGCGGCCGGACAGGGATGGGTTGGTCATGAAGTAGTCGTGCGCCGAAATCGGCTTGCGGCCGGGCGCGACCCGGTTCCACTTGCCATTCGCCTGCAATTCCCATGACTGAAGCGAGTCCTTCAGGTTGATCACCATGATCTGGTCCAGTACCTGGGCATGAACGGTCGGGTTGTGGATAGGGACCAGCGTTTCAACGCGCCAGTCCATGTTCCGCTCCATCCAGTCGGCAGAGCTGATAAAAACCTTGGCGTGGCGATTTGGCATCGCATGCCCATTGCCGAAGGCATAGATCCGCCCATGCTCCAGGAAGCGACCGACGATCGACTTGATCCGGATGTTCTCCGAAAGGCCGGGCACGCCCGGTCGCAGCCGGCAGATGCCGCGGACCACGCCCATGATCTTCACCCCGGCGCGTGAGGCGTCGTAAAGCGCGTCGATCAGTTCGACATCCGTGAGGCTGTTCATCTTCAGCCAGATCGTCGCCGGCTTGCCGCTGCGGGCAAATTCGATCTCCCGCCGGATCAGCTCCAGCAGCTGAGGACGGGTCGTCAACGGGCTGAAGCCGAGTTCTTCCATGATTTCAGGCCGAGCATAGCCGGTCATGAAGTTGAACAAGCGGGCGGAGTCGCGGGTGAGGCCGGGATCGGTGGTGAAGAAGCTGAGGTCGGTATAAACGCGGGCCGTGATCGGGTGGTAGTTGCCGGTGCCGAGATGGAGGTAGGAGACCTCGGCGCCGGCCTCCTCGCGGATGACCTGGGTCACCTTCGAGTGGACCTTGTAGCGGCCCAGGTGGCGCACGACGCGCACGCCGGCGCGCCGCAGCTCCTCGGCCCAGCGCAGGTTGTTGAGCTCGTCGAAGCGCGCCTTGATCTCCACGTACGCGACGACCTTCTTGCCGTTCGAGGCGGCCTCCTTAAGC
>DAICYU010000312.1 GCA_027311485.1 Acetobacteraceae bacterium | reverse complement strand
AACCGATCGTACCGCGCGGGACCGCCTGGCGAAGCTGAACCAGCTTGAGCAGCTTGTCCGCGACATGAATCGCAAGAGGGCGCTGCAAGGCTTTGTGCCGCGTACCGAGATCGAGCAGGCGACCACCGCTGTGCGCGTGGCGGCGCAGCAGGTTGCTTCGCTGGACGAACAACTGGCGGCCGCCAAAGCGGCAGCGGCGTCCGCCGAACAGGGGGTGATGGTCGAAGCCAACAGCAGCAACGACGTTGCCTATTCCGACCAGCGCGCGGATGAAGTGCGCGTCCGGTTGCTGGAGCTTGAACGCGCAATCGCCGATACACAGGCCGAGGCGACGGAAACCGAGGGGCGGCTGACGTCCGCGTCCGGTATGCTGACCCGCCTCAAGCACGCCAGCGTGACAATTCCGTCGAACGGCATGATCTGGCGCCTTGGCGCTGGCCCTGGCGAACACGTTGGCGCTGGCGACCTGCTGGCGCAGGTCGTGGATTGCGGCGCGGCGTTCCTGGCCGTGGATGTCCCGCAGGAACGGCTGGCCAATATCGACCTGACAGCAACCGCCAAATTCCGATTGGCCGGGGAGCATCAGGATCGCACCGGTCATATCGCCGCCATCACCGGCGATGCGGCGGTGCGCGGCGACGGCGCGCTCGCAACCGTACCGGCGGTCGGCAATCGCCCTGTCGCGTCCGTGCTGGTTAGCGTTCCACCGTCGCCGAACCAGTTGGGCGGCTGCCTGGTCGGCCGCACCGCCCGGGTTCGGCTGCCCACCACCCGGGGCAGCTGGTTCGACTGGGCCGCCCGCTGGTGGCCGCTGTAGGGGAGTTGGTCGGTGGATATCGATTCACTCCAGGTCTGGGCGCCGACACTGGCGACTGTGGCGGTGTTCCTGTGCCTTGCCTGGCTGCCGCCGCGCGACGAAACCCGTTTCGCCGCCAGGTTTGCCCGCGTCTGCGCCGCCTTGTTCGCGGCCGGTGTGATCCTGCGCTATGCCGTCTGGCGCGTTCAGGCGCTGCCGGTGGATCAAATGCCGCTGCGGCAGGCCTGGTCGATCTTCTTCCTGGTGATGGAGATGCTGAACGTACTCAGCAATATGCTGGTCCTGTTCTTCATGTCGCGCACCAGCAATCGAACCGCCGACGCGGATGCCGCCCTCGATTCCCCGCTGATCAGGGCCCCCACCGATGTCTTCATTGCCACTTACAATGAACCGCGCTCGGTACTGGAACGCACCATCGTCGGGGCGCTCGACATCGACCATCCCGACCTGCGCGTCTGGGTGCTGGACGATGGTGCCCGGCCGTGGGTGCAGGAACTGGCCGAGGAGCTTGGGGCGCACTACCTGTTCCGGGTCAAAGGCAAGCACGCCAAGGCCGGCAACATAAACAACGGATTGGCCCATGTCTTGTCGCATGGACGCCGGCCGCAGTTCATTCTGGTGCTGGACGCAGACTTCATCGCCAGCCGCCAGTTCCTGCGCCGCACCCTGGGCCTGTTTGAGACACCGGATGTTGGCATCGTCCAAACACCGCAGCACTTTTTCAATCCTGATCCGGTGCAGATCAACCTGGGCTGCACGCATGTCTGGCCGGATGAGCAGCGCTTCTTCTTCAATGTGCTGATGCCGTCCCAGGATGCCTGGGGCGCTGCCTTCTGCTGCGGCACATCCTCGGTCCTGCGCGTCGAAGCGTTGGAGTCCATCGGCGGCATGGCCACCGAAACCGTAACCGAGGATGCGCTCACCAGCTTTAAGATGCGGGCGCATGGCTGGCGCACGATCTTCCTGAACGAACGCCTGAGCCTGGGTCTCGCGCCGGAAGGGCTGAGCGAGTACGTCATGCAGCGCGGACGCTGGTGCCTCGGCGCGATCCAGCAACTGCATACACCCTGGTCCTGGTTTGGCCGCGCGCCGATCGGCTTGATCAACCGCCTGTCGAACTTCGCGACCATGCTTTTCTGGATGATCAGCTTTCCGTTCAAACTGATGGTCCTGGCTTGCCCGGGTATCTACTGGCTGACCGGCTCGCCGGTGATACAGGCCACGATCCCGGATCTGCTATACTGGCTGTTGCCATCAGTGCTGGCGTCGATCCTGTTCATGTCGATCTACGGCCGGAACCTGGTCATTCCGATCATGACGGACATCACGCAGATCCTGTCCGCGGTTGTCGTCGTCGCCAACGTGATTACCGGCGTGTTCCGCCCGCATGGCCGCGCGTTCAAGGTCACCGACAAGGGGGTCGCACGCCAGCAACTCATGGTTCGCTGGCAGCTGATGTGGCCATTCCTGCTGATCGCCGTGCTGACCCTGATCGGCGTCGCAGTGAATGCCTCGCCCCTCAGCCCGCTGGCCGGCAGTGACGGCTATGACATGAACGTCTTCTGGAGCATCTTCAACATCGCGATCCTGAGCCTTGCCTGCCTTGCCTGTATCGAACTTCCGCGCCGGCGCACCGAGGAGAGATTTGCCTCCAACGAACGGGGCGTTGTCATCTGGCCAGGCCGAGCCGGCGCCGAATGCCGGGTGCGGGACATTTCCCTCGGCGGCGCGAGGCTGGTCGCCGCACGGTGGGATCGGGTGGAACCCAACGGCGTCCTGTCGCTGGACGACGGACACCTGCAGGTTCCGTTCAGCCTGCTGCGCCAGCAGGACAGGGAGGTGGTGATCCGGTTCGATTGCTCACCCGCCCTGCGGCGGTCCTTGATCGGCCGCCTGTTCGGCGGCGCCTATGCGCAGGAGCTTGAGCGTGTGGCCATGCACCGCGTCATGGGAACGTTGCTGCGCCGCCTGGTGGGATAGCTGCGGAAGCGACCGGGCGGAACGCCAACAGGGCACGATCACGCGATAAAGCAACAGGTCAGAGCGCCTGGCCATTTACGGGCAGGCACTCTGGCCGCGCTATGCCGCGAACATCTCCACCAGCCGTTGCTTCACCACCTTGCCGGTCGCCGTCATTGGCAGCGCCTCCATGATGCGCACAAGCGGCACCTTGTATGTTGCCATGTTCTCACGGCACCAGGCCGTCAATGCCGCCTCGGTCACCGCCGCCCCCGGCTTCAGCGTCAGGGCCGCGAGCGGTATCTGGCCGCGTTCGGCGTCCGGCACGCCGATCACGGCCGCGGCGGCAATGGCGGGATGCTTGCCCAGGATCACCTCGATCTCGGAGGGGAATACGCTCATGCCGCGGACCTTCAGCATTTCCTTGCGCCGGCCGAGGTAGTGCAGAAAGCCTTGTTCGTCGAACAGGCCGATATCGCCGGTGCGTAGCCAGCCATCGACGAAACTCTCGGCGGTAACCTCCGGCTTGCCCCAGTAGCCTTTCGTGACCGACGGGGATCGGACGGTGATTTCACCTTCCTCGTTGATCGGCAGGGGAACGCCAGTGGCGAAATCACGGACCAGGATTTCCGTTCCCGGCATGGGCAGGCCGACGAAGATTGGCCGCGCCTTCAGATCGAAATCATCGTTTTGCAGGCCCGTGGTGAAGGTGTCGAAGGTCTGCGTCTCGGTCATCCCGAAGGTCGGTTCGATCAGCGTGCCCCCGGTCAGCGCACGCCACCGGTCTCGGTACTCGATGCTCATTTTCTTCACCAGCGACGACGCAGACGCGTTGCGCAGGGATCGCAGATCATAGCGCCCCACGTCGGGATGGTTCAGGACCTCATCGACGCTGTCCACCAGCATCCAGGCCTGCGAGACCCTGTAGCGTTGCACCGCCTGCATGAACCCGATCGCGTCCCAGCGAGCCATCAACACACAGGTCGCGCCGGCGAATATTGGAATGATCAGCCCGGTATCCTCACCGGCAATCCAGAACACCGGTGCGAAGTTCAGGCACACATCGCCGGGCGCGAGATGGCACAGACAGGTATTTCCGGTGGCCGCGACATAGGTCATGTCGCGCTGCGTGTGCTCGCAGCCTTTCGGCATGCCCGTGGTGCCGCTGGTGTAGTTCAGGGCCGCCAGCGCGTCCGGGTCGGCCGGACCCATGCACGCGCCGGAGCCCATCGCCCGCAGCGCCGGCATCAGGTCGATGACATCCTGCGGCATGGGCGCCCGGCCGCGGACCGACACCGGAACATCGAATTCCGGCTGTTCCGGAATCATCTCCGCCACGCTGGTGACCAGCACGACACGCAGCTTGCTCCGGTCCCGCACCGTTGCCACCAGCGGCGCCAACTGATCCTGCACCAGGATGATCTCGGCGCCCGTGTCCTGCAGTTCGTAGAGCAGTTCGTGCTCCTTGAACATGGGATTGACCGGAACGTGGACGCAGCCGGCCTTCAGGATGCCAAAGAATGCAATCGCGAATTGCGGGCAGTTCGGCAAGAACACGCCAATGCGGTCGCCGGGCTTCGCGCCATGGCGGACCAGAAGCGCGGCGAACCGGTCGCTCAGCCGGTCGAGTTCCACGTAGCTGATGCACGTGCCGTAGAAGATGAAGGCCGGCACGTCCGGCTGCCGCCGCGCCCATTCGCGGAGGTAGTCGCTCAACGCGATATCGCCGAACGGGTAGTGCGGCTGCCGGGGCACGTCCGCCGGCCAGTTCCGGTCCCACAAGGCCCGCAGCTCATCCAGTACATCCGGCATTGTCTTCCTCCCTCTACCAGCTATCGACCATCGGCCGTTTCTTGCCCGTTCTGGGTTCCGGTGGCGGCGCGGCCCGCAGCGCCGCGGCGATCCGCGCGCGCGTGTCCGCCGGATCGATCACGTCATCGACCTCGGCGTAGGATGCCACGTTCAGCGCCTTGCCCTGTTCATACATTTCCGCCACCTTGGCTTCAAAGAAGCCCTGGCGCTCAGCCGGGTCTTCGATCGCGGCAAGCTCCTTGCGATAGGCGAGGTTCACGGCCCCCTCGAACCCCATCGGCCCGAGTTCCGCCGTTGGCCAGGCCAGGGTCAGGGTCGGCGCGTGCAGGCAGCCGCCCAGCAGCGCCTGTGCCCCCAGCCCATACGCCTTGCGCAGAATCACGCTGAACATCGGCACGGTCACATTCGCGCCGGTCACGAACAGCCGTGCGAAATGGCGCACCGTCGCCGTCTTCTCGGACTCCGGGCCGACCATGAAGCCCGGCGTGTCCACAAGGGTCAGGATCGGCAGGTCAAACGCGTCGCAAAGCTGCATGAACCGTGCCGCCTTGTCGGCGGCCGGCGAGTCGATGGCACCGCCAAGGTGGCTGGGATTGCTGATGATAACCCCCAGTGGCCGACCTTCGATCCGTATCAGCACGGTCGCCAGCCCGACGCCGAAGGTGGGCCGCAATTACAAAATCGAGTCCCGATCGGCGATCAACTCCAACGCGCGTTTCGTATCGTAGACGCGGCGGCGGTTCTCCGGAACCAGGTGGCGCAACCCGATCGGGTCGGTCGCCTCCCAGTACGGCACGCGGCCCTGGAAATAGGACAGGTATTGGCGGGCCACGCGCACCGCTTCCGCCTCATCCGCGACAAGCACGTCGATCACGCCGTTCGGCGCCTGCACGGTCACCGGCCCAACCTCCTCGGGGGTGAACCGTCCAAGACC
>DAICYU010000311.1 GCA_027311485.1 Acetobacteraceae bacterium | reverse complement strand
CTTCCAGGCCCATGTGGCCCGACCAGGACAGATGCCCCTGGGGCAGCATCATGGCGAGTTCGGGCGGCGCGCCGTCCTGCACCGTGATGACGCGCGTCGCGCCGGCATAGGCCTGGATCGCCGCCGGATGCGCCACCGTTGCCGCGCCTGACGGGCGGGATGACGGCGGCGGACGATCCGGCGCCGCATCATGCCGGCATCGAAGGCGACACCATCGGGCCGGCTGCCCGCGGGTCGGACGCACTGGCACTGCGGCAGCCTTCGGTGCGCAAGCGGCTGGCGACGCAATATGCGGCGCAGGTGCGAGCGGTGACGGCGCAACAATTGTTTCTTCGCAATGATGATACGGGCGCCCTGGACATGGTCCAGGCCGTGCTTGCCAAAACGCCGCCGGAGGCTCGACCGGCACTCGCCTACTATGTCGGCGGCCTGGCGGCCTGGCGACTGCGACGTTTCGATATCGCCAGGACTCTGTTCGAGGACGGGGCGCGAGTCCGAAACGGTTCGCCGCGGCTGTGTGCCGCGCTGGCATTCTGGGCTTCGCGCGCCGCGCGTCAGGCCCGCGATGCCGCCGGCACGGTGTCCTGGCTCAAGGTCGCGGCCGAACAACCAACAACGTTCCACGGACTGCTGGCGCGCAGGATATTACGATTTGATACCGATTCAATTGCCGGGCGACAAATTCTAAGTCAGGCGGATGTCAACGCGATTGCGGCGTTGCCGGGCGGCCGACGGGCCTTTGCGTTGCTGCAGATCGGTCAGGCTGACCGCGCCGAGCAGGAACTGCGGGGCCTATGGGCGGAGGCGAAGGGTAATCCTGTTTTTGGACGGTCGCTGGTGATGGTGGCATCGTTCGTTGGCATGGGCGATCTTGCGGCGCAGATGGACGACCTGCTGCAGGCGCATGACGACGGCCAGCCGCCCCTGCCCCGCTTCCCGATGCCACGATTGCGTCCGGCCGGCGGCTTCCGCGTCGATCCGCCGCTGGTCTATGCGCTGGCACGCCTGGAATCGAACTTCGACCCCGGCGCGGTTTCCGCCGCCGGGGCGCGGGGGCTGATGCAGATCATGCCGGAAACGGCGCAATATCTGACCGGCAACGTCCTGTATAACGCGGAACGGCTGCATGAGCCGGCGGCGAATCTGGCCATTGGCCAGCGCTATCTGGCGTCGCTGTCGGACTTGGACGGTATCGGGGACGACCTGATGCGCATCCTGGCAAGCTACAACGCGGGTCCTGGCAACGTGTTGCGGTGGATGAGTTCCATGCGCGACCAGGACGACCCGCTGCTGTTCATCGAGGAGATCCCGATCGCCGAGACGCGGGCGTTCGTGCCGCAGGCATTGACCTATGCGTGGCTGTATGCCGCGCAGATGCGTTTGCCCTCGCCCAGCCTTGACGCGGTGGCAGCCGGCGAATTCCCCCGCTTCACGCCGGAGAGCCGTGAGCGCAAAATGGCTGTCGTGGTGCCGCCGCTGAACTGAGCGGCGGCCAGACAGCGGAGGCAAAGCGCATGGCCCGTCTCGACGAATCCCGCCCGTTCATCGCGGTCAACATCGCGGTGCTGACCGTGTCCGACACCCGCACCGCGGCGAACGACACCTCGGGTGACACGCTGGCCGAACGGATCACCAAGGCCGGCCACCGGGTGGCCGCGCGCGAACTGCTGAGGGACGATGTCGGCCCGATCGAGGCGCTGCTGCGCCGCTGGATCGCCGATCCCGAGATCGACGTGGTGATCACCACCGGCGGCACCGGCATCACTGGCCGCGACATCACGCCGGAGGCGTTCGACCGTGTGCTGGAAAAACGCATCGAGGGCTTCGGAGAGCTGTTCCGGATGCTGAGCTACCAGAAGATCGGCACGTCCACGATGCAATCCCGTGCCCTGGGTGGCGTGGCGGGCGGTACCTATCTGTTTGCCCTGCCGGGCAGCACCGGCGCGGTCAAGGACGGGTGGGACGACATCCTGGTATCACAGCTGGACAACCGCCATCGCCCCTGCAATCTGGTCGAACTGATGCCGCGGTTGCAGGAGCATCTGAGCGCGGCGGAGTAGCAGTGGCCGGGATGTCCCGGCCTGCCTGTTCCGGGCCGCCTCATTGTTGCAAAATGGCCGCTTTCGCGTCATAGCCGACGCAATGTCGATACGCCGGTCCTCCCTGTCCGGACTGCTTGCCGTGCTGCTGGCCCTGGCCGTGCAGCTTGGCCTGGGCAGCAGCGTGCCGCGGCTGGACCCGTTGGCACAGCTTGCCGGCATGGTGGTGCTGTGCCACCCGGCCGAACCGGGCAGGCCGGCCCATGCACCGGCGCATCTGCCGGATTGCCTGACATGTCCGCTTTGCGCGGCCGTGCACGCACCGCCACCAACCCTGATCGCCGGCACGATTGTCCTGCCGCCGCCGCAAGTGCCGGCGACCGCGCACGCAGTGCTGCCACCGCCGAGCCGGGCGCCGCCGCTGCGGCTCCGGTCGCGGAGCCAGCCGAGAGCGCCCCCGTTCGTCTCCTGAGCATGCCTGCCGGCGCGCAACCGCGCCGGCCACATTTGCATCAGGAGAGTCTATCGTGAAATCCCGCATCATCCTGGCCGCGCTAAGCGTTGGTCCGTTCCTGCCTGCCTGCTACGCCCATGCCCATGGCTTCGCCGGCGACCATATGTTCCTCAGTACGCTGTTGATCGACGACCCCAACATGGCGGACGAGGCCAGCCTGCCGACGTTCAGCTACCAAGGCCTGCCGGGCGACGGCGGTCCGGCGCCGAACCTGTACGGCATGGAGTTCGAGTACGATAAACGCATAACCGAAAACTTCGGCTTCGTGATCAACGGCGGCTACAACTGGCTGACACGGCCGGGTACACGGTCCGCCAACGGCTGGCAGAATCTGGTCATCACGTTGAAAGACAAGGTCTACGTCAACGACGAGCATGAATTCCTGATGTCGCTGGGCGTGCAGCGGGCCATGGCCCGGACAGGCGCAAACGGTGAGAACGGTGCCTTTCTGGGCGCCGAGGACAGCAGTTCGACAAGTCCGACGGTGTATTTCGGGAAAGGCTTCGGCGATATCCCGATTGGCTGGCTGCGGCCGCTCGCCCTGACGGGGGAACTCGGCTACGCGATTGCCGACAAGAAATTGAAAGTGGATTCCGCATCGGCCCTGCCGATCAACAACGGCATCCCCAACGGCTGGGCAGGCGGGCTGTCACTGCAATACAGCATCCGCTACCTGTCCTCCCAGGTGAAGGATTACGGGTTGTCGGATTTCGTCAACAAGCTGACGCCGGTGGTCGAGATGTCCTGGGCGTCGCCCGCCAGCAAGCCGAACGACGGATTTCAGACGGAGATGCTGTGGGGAGTCGGGGTGAACTACACGACCACCGGATATGCCGTCGGCGTGGAGATGCTGGTGCCGGGCAACCGGGCGACCGGCTCCCACCTGGGGGTCATCGCCCAGTTCCACTTGTATTTCGACGACCTGTTGCCGCACAGCCTGGGCGCACCCGTCGCGAGCTGGTTTTGATGTCATGAAGCACCTGCCTCTTGTTCTCGCCCGTCTGATGTTTGCCGTTTCCGTCGCAGCCACGGTCGGTCTGCCCGATCATCCAGCATGGGCGCACGCGTTCCTCGATCGTGCTTCCCCGCCCGTGGGATCGCAGGTCGCGGCATCGCCGCCGTCACTGTCGCTGCGTTACTCCGAGCCGGTGGAACCGCTGTTCAGCACCGTCCAGGTGACCAATGACAAGGGCGAGCGGGTAGATGACGGCAAGCCTGTGCCGAAAGACGACGACCGGGTGCTGGAGGTGAAACTGAAGCCGCTGCCACCGGGCGCGTACCATGTGGAGTGGCATGTGACCTCGGTCGATACGCACAAGACCGAGGGACATTTCACCTTCACCGTGCAGCCCTGAATGTCCGGTCCACCTGAACTGGCACTGTTGCGCGGGCTGCACCTGACGGCGATGCTGTCGATGCTGGGGACGCAGGCGTTCCTCGCATGGCTGCTGCCAGCGGCAACGGTGCGGGGTGGCGGCCTGCACAGCCGGCTGATCGGCCTGTGGCGAGTCAGCGGCGCGCTCGCGCTGCTGACTGGCGCCGTCTGGCTGTCAGTCGAGGCCGCCATAATGGCAGAAGCGCACGGCCTGGCCGGCATCCTGAACGCCGTGGGCCTGGTAGCCGGCCATACGCGGTTCGGCCAGGTGGTCAGCCTCCGCCTGGCGTTGCTGGCCTTGGCCACCCTGCTCGCCGGGTCCGGCCGCGTCCGCCTGTATCTGGCGCTGGCGCTGACCGCAGTCTCGGCGGCACTGGAAGGCCTGATCGGGCATGCCGGGGCGACGGCGGGCATGATCGGCAACGGCCTCCTCACCTCCGAGGCCCTGCACCTCCTCGCCGCCGGTCTTTGGCTCGGCACGTTGCCGGCACTCTGGCTGTCGGTGCGCGCACTGCCGGCGGCGGCAGCGGCGCACGTGTGCGAGCGGTTCTCGCCCATCGGACTCGGCTGTGTCCTGATGCTGGCCGGCACAGGCTTCGCCCAGGCGCTGGACCTGATCGGCAGCCTGCGCGCCTTGCTGGATACACGGTATGGTCATCTGGCGATGCTGAAGATCGGCCTGTTCCTGGCCGCCCTGGTGCTGGCGGCCTGCAACCGTATCTGGCTCACCGACCGTCTGGCCGATGCGGTGCCGCGCGCGCGCAGGGATCTGCTGACGTCGGTGGCCATCGAGACGCTGATCGGCCTGGCGATCGTCATAACCGCGGCGTTCCTGGCGTCCACCGTGCCGGGCGCGCACGACCCGGCGCGGATGATGGCCGCACCCGGATGACAGCCCGCTGGGATGACCATAACCGTGGCACCTGACCGCGTCGGCTCGGCCGGTTTCGGCCCAGCTGCTCGCCCTGTTGCCGTTCGCCCTATTGCGGGTGCGTCATGTTGCTGGTTCGTCAGATTGCCCATTTGTGAGATTGTAGGAAGGTTCGCATGGACTCCCCCAAGCCTAAGGTGCCACCGCAACGGCTGATCTATGCGCTCATGGGTGCGCTGATGGCGATCCTGCTGATCGGCACAGGCGTGTTCCTGTGGGTCGGCGGCAATCGCGGCCCTGGCGCGGCCGGGATCGGCGGGCCGTTCACGCTGGAAAACGGCAGCGGCAAGGCCGTGACTGACGTGGATTTTCACGGCAAATACATGCTGGTGTATTTCGGCTACACGTATTGCCCGGATGTCTGTCCGACGACGCTGAACGCCGTGGCGGATGCGATGGACAGGCTGGGTCCGGCGGCCAAACAGCTCCAGCCGGTGTTCATCACCGTCGATCCCAAACGGGACACGCCCGCCGTAGTGAAGAAATATGCCGCCGCCTTCGGGCCGTCGATCACCGGGCTGACCGGCACGCCGGAGCAGATCGCCTGGCTGCTGACGACCCTGCCGAAGGAGATGGGCTGGAAGGTGGACCACAGCACGGCCATCTACGCGGTGCTGATCCGCGTCTAAGGCTGCGGCGCGCGGACGCTGAGCGCCAGCTCGGC
>DAICYU010000310.1 GCA_027311485.1 Acetobacteraceae bacterium | reverse complement strand
TGAGGCGGATCAGGTGGTGCTGGCCACACACGTTGCCCGACGCCAGGCCTGGCGGTAGCGATGGCTCCGGTTGGAACGGTATTCAGGAGCCAGTGAACCGTAGTGGGCGGCGACTGCACTGATGCAGTTATATTACCATAGAGCAAATAATGGGAGTACAACTTTATTGTCGGCTATTTTGTCCGTCCCAGCATTATCGGGTGCTGTCGTGTCCTATGCGGATAGGTAATGACCGGCTATCTCGCCCTTCGGCTGTTATCCAAGTGAAAATTCGCGGCACCTCCGCGCTCGCAAGACATATACGGAATAATAATTGTTAAAATGCACCAGTATTCTCATATATTATTTTGCATTCCCAGGCAATTGAACCTGACAGAAGCGACTATCGGTTATCTGGCGTTGGAGGCCAAGCGCAGCAGCGGTGACAATATCGAATAATAAATAGTGCTGGTTTATTTACGATAATACGGTTCCGTCAAGAAAACGTGATGAATGACTTACGTTCTATCCATATATCGTTCGACGGTGATCGTGTTGGTTTACAGTTCCAACGTGGATACCTTGTTGCGCATAGTCTGCCAGGAGTTCACAAATGACCGTGTCACCCGGAAATCTCGACAGTCTGGTCGGGACCCAATACTCCGCGGAAGACCTGACCAGTGTTGCGGTGCAATCCGCGACCTCGAATGGCAGTTCCGTCGTATTGACGACGACCGGTGCTGATGCGCTTGGCGGCGCGCCCGGGGAAACCTATACCGTTACAACGGTCAACGATACCGACAATGCGATCACGTTCAACCAGAATGCCGGCGCCGGGTTGGTTCTTCAGGAGACCTTTTATGTTGCTGGGTATAGTTCATCAGGCCTGTTGTTAACGGACCTTGCGCCTCCAAGTTCGCCGTTCGATCTTGTATCCATCAGTGGTCCGAGCTCCGCGAATGGTATCCTTGGCGTCTTGAGTACGTCGCCGCTCCCCGCGCAGACCCCCATCACATTCACCAACAGCGGGACGGCCCCGCTGGGCACGACCCCCGGCAGCTTCACTGTGCAGGACCAGACCAAGGGCACGACTGCAACCATGACCGGAACGGCTTACACCGGGCCAGTCGCCGGTTTGACCAGTGAGTTCGTCACGAACACGTCGGACATTCTGAACGTTACCGCGCAAACGCCGAATAGTTTCATTGAAATCGCCCCGCCGCCCGGCGGTACGCCGCCGAGCGAGTGCGGGATCAATGTGTCGGCGGTCAATGGGAATAATGTGCTGGACGCTTACGCCAACAGCAATTTCTACACCGGCGGCACGGGCACCGATCAGTTCTATGAGGACACGCGAACCCTGACCGGCAATTCCTGGTCAACCGTGGTGAATTTTCATTCCGGCGACAACATCACGCTATGGGGCGTGACGGCTACCGACTTCACCCCGAACTGGATCGGCGACACCTACGGTGCGGCTGGCGCAACGGGCCTAACCGGTGTCTTCGTACCTACCACCGCCGGCCATCCGGAGGCGTCGGTGACCCTGGCCGGCTTCAAGATGGCGGATCTGACAGACGGCAAACTCACGCTTACCTACGGCCAGACGGCAGCGACCAACGGCGCGCCCGGCAGCACGTATCTAACGATCCACGCCAATTAGCCAAAGCGGCCCGGGGGACCTCGACAGCATTCGCCACAGGCCGGATGCTGTCTGGCGTCAACGGAGGAAGCCCATGGCCGATAATCTGACGGTCACCACCACGAACGGCCGCGTGCGCGGCAGCATCATTGAAGACGTGGCGGCATTCCGCGGCATACCGTACGGCGCCCCGACCGGCGGAACGGCGCGCTTCCTGCCGCCACGCCGGCCGGAAGCATGGAGCGGGGTGCGCGAGGCTCTGAGCAACGGGGGACGCGCGCCGCAGGATGGGCTGCGCCCGTCGACGCGGCCGGAACTCGGGAATTTTTCCGGTACCCCGGACACCTCACCGGATTCCGAGGACTGCCTGACGCTGCATGTCTGGACGCCGGCGGCGGATGCGGCGAAGCGGCCGGTGATGGTCTGGCTGCACGGCGGCGCGTTCGCCTATGGTTCGGGCAATTCCGAACGGACGCGCGGGTCGCGACTGGCGAAGCACGGCGATGTGGTGGTCGTCGTGGTGAACCACCGGCTGAATATCTTCGGGCATCTGGATCTGTCGGCGATCGCGGCGCCGGAATACGCGGCGTCGGGCAATGTCGGTGTTTTGGACATCGTGCTCGCCCTGCAATGGGTGCGGGACAATGCGGCGGCGTTTGGCGGCGATCCCGGCAACGTCACGATTTTTGGCGAGTCCGGCGGCGGCGGCAAGGTCAGCACCCTGCTGGCGATGCCCGTTGCGCAGGGGCTGTTCCACCGGGCGATCATCCAAAGCGGCGCAACGGTGCGGCTGCGAACGAAGCAGCGGGCGGCGGCGCTGACCGAGTGCGTGCTGAACGTGCTGGGCACGCGTGAGATCCGCGCCCTGCAGGACATGCCCATGGCTCGGCTGCTTGCAGCGATCGGGCCGGCGGAAAACGCGCTGGGGCGGTCGGACCAGCCTTTGCTGGACCGGTATCCGTTCGGGCCGGTGGTGGATGGGGACGTGCTGCCGCGACATCCGTTTGATCCGGATGCGCCGGATACCTCGGCCGACGTGCCGCTGATGATCGGTGACATGAAGGACGAGACGGCGAGTTTCCTCGCGCCCGACGACAAGGTGTGGTTCGACACGCTGGACGAGGCGGAGCTGCGCGCGCGGATCGAGGCGATTGCGGGACCGCATACCGAACGGGTGCTGGAGGTGTATGCCCGTCGGTACCCGGACGCGAGCCCGGCGGAGCGGTTGATCGCGGCGACCACGGACAGCAATTTCCGCGTGCGCTCGATGGTGCTGGCGCAGCGCCGGGCGGCGAAGCGGCGGGGCAAGGTGTTCGTCTATTCGTTCGAATGGGAAACGCCGGTGCAGCAGGGGCGGATGCGCGCGTCGCATGCGATGGACGTGCCGTTCACGTTCGACACGATCGACCTGACGAATGCGACGGACATGAGCCACGCGGCGCGCACACTGGCACGGACGATGGCGACCGTGTGGGCGGCGTTTGCCCGGGACGGGGTGCCGGCGCATCCGCTGATTGCGGCGTGGCCGCCCTATGTCGTGCCGGATCGGCCAACGATGATGCTGGACCGGACATGGCGGGTTGAACGCGATCCGCGTGGGGAGCAGCGGCGGCTGTGGCAGGAGATTTTGGGGGCGACGCTGTAGCGGGGGGCTACAGCCGCCGCCACAGGCCAGGCGACGCGGTGGCGATGGCGTGGGCGCCGAAGCCAAGGAACAGCACGCCGGAAACGCGGGTGACCCACAAAGCGTGCCGGCGGTAGAAGCGGCGGACGACGCCGGCCCCGATGACGCTGACCAGGATGATGTCCGCGGTGATGAAGCCGACGCACGCGGCGGCGAGCAGGGACGGAAAGGCGCTCCAGCTCAACGTGCGGGCGTATTGCGCGAGCAAAGCGGTGAACATCGCCACCGCGACCGGATAGGCCTTCGGGTTGGACAGCCCGAAGGCGAGGCCGCGCAGCAGTGCCCGTCGTGGCTCCGTCGTAATCGCGCCGTCGGCGCCGCGCCGCGCGGTGGCTGATTTGAAGCCGAGCCAGCAGAGATAGGTGCCGCAGAGCAGGCCGAGGAGGTCGAAGAACAGCGTGCCGATGGTGCGGGCGCCGATCACCGCGGTCAGTGACAGCGATGCCCACAGGACATCGCCGGCGAAATGGCCGCACAGGAACGCGGCCCCTGCCCTGCGCCCCTTGCTGGCGCCGATCCCCAGCAGGGCGAGAAAGGCGGGACCGGGTGCGAGGGTGTAGGCGGCGCCGGCCAGGGCCGACGCCAGCAGCAACCCCAGGCTTAAACCTGGGGTCACCCGCCGAAGGCCTGATCCCAGGGCTCCGGCACCATCATGTAGCCGTCACCCTGCTTCACCAGATGCGCGAAGCCGGGGAAATGCACGTGCATGCCGGCGATCAGCTGCCGGTCGGTGGCGACCATGTCGAAGACGCGCTTGCGGGTGGCAGCGGCGGCGTGTGGGTCGGTGTCGAACGCCATGGTGACCTCGGGGCGCGGCACCTGCACCTCCGGCACATGGATGATGTCGCCCCAGATCAGCAGCGAGTTGCCGCCGGACGCGATCATGTAGCCGGAGTGGCCGGGGGTATGGCCGTGCAGCGGCATCGAGGTGACGCCGGGGAACACCTCCGTACTGCCGGAGAAGGTGCGGGTCTGGTTATGGTACGGCGCCATCTGCTCCCGCGCGCATTGGAAATACAGCTTCCGGGCACGTTCATCGGCTCGGCTCATCGCGCCGTCGTCCTGCCAGTGCTTCGGCTCGTTCTCGTTGACGATCAGTTCGGCGTTGGGGAAGAATTTCTCGCCGGTCTTCGGATTGGTCAGGCCGGCGGAATGGTCCGGATGCATGTGCGTCAGGATCACCGCCTCGATATCGGCGGGGTTGACGCCGGCGGCCTTCAGGTTCTGCTGCAGCTTGCCAGCGGTGGGCAGCAGGTAGTCGCCGGAGCCGGTTTCGATCAGCGCCAGGCGGCCGGCGGAGTAGATCAGGTAGCAATTGACCGAGGTGCGGCGGCCCGGGCGAAAGCGGTCTGTCAGCATCTGCGTCGCATCGGCGGGGGCGATGTTCTGCATGACCTCGACCGTGCCATCGAGGTAGCCGTCGGACAGCGCGGTGACGACGATGTCGCCGATCCGGCGATGATACACGCCGGGAATCTGGGCGCCGGGAACCTGGACCATTCTTGCGTCTCCTTGAACGGGGTGATGGGGACGAGGTGATGGGTTCCGGCGCTAAACGGTCAACGCGGATGGGTCAACTCCGGGAGGCTTGGCAGGGTCCGGCCGGGGGGCGGCCGGATTCATGTGCGCCAGCCTTTGCAGCCCACCGGGCCGCCATTGCGGCACCGCCAAACCGACCATGGCATCACGGTCGGATAACGGCTTTTATGGAACGGAATGTATGCCCGCCGGGTGAAGGGATGCTGTCCTGCTAGGACTTGCACGCCTTCCCGCCGCTCGGCTTGAAGCCGCTGCTTTTCGCCTGGGCTTCGGACATATACTGCCCATGCTTGGTCTTGCCGTAGTAGCGGTCGCCGGGGCAGTGATAGACCTTCGTGCGGGCGTTTATCCAGACCTGGCCTGGGCCACCGCCAGGCGTGGCAGCGGTGTGAGGCGTTGTTGCGGCCGGGCGGTTGACGGTATTGGACGGCTGGGTGGTCGATGTCTGGGCATAGCCGGCAATCGGCATGATGAGCGAAGAAAGTAATGATAAAGAAACGAATAACCGCACGACTGAAGCCTCCATTGAATTCTTATCGTCCGCGCATGCAACCGCGCCTATACTGGATGGTCAACCCCGGTTACACAGATAACAACGTGAGCACAGTTTGTTGAAAATCTCCCAGAGCCCAGGACAGGCTGCTGGCTGACGGTGGCCTTGCTCAGACGGCATGGCGGGGGTG
>DAICYU010000030.1 GCA_027311485.1 Acetobacteraceae bacterium | reverse complement strand
AGAGGGACTGGCATTATCCTCTGTAAAATGACTTACCCGTTGCCAATCAAAGTAAGGCCCTGGATCCGTCTTCCTGCCCGGCGCCACTTTCCTGGAAAAGGACGGCACCTTTATCAACGCCGAACGCCGCATCAACCTGGTGCGCAAGGTCATGCAGCCGCGCAACGGCATGGCGGACTGGGAGGTGACGCAGGCCATCTCCAACGCCATGGGCTATCGGATGGACTACGGCCATCCGTCCGAGATCATGGCCGAGATCGCCCGCACGACCCCGACGTTCTCCGGCGTCACGTATGAGAAGCTGGCGAAAGCCTCGGTGCAGTGGCCCTGCAACGATGCCGCACCGGACGGCACGCCGATCATGCACATGAACGGCTTCGTCCGCGGCAAGGGCAACTTCGTGATTACCGAGTTCGTGCCGACCGACGAAAAAATCGGCCCGCGCTTCCCGCTGCTGCTGACCACCGGCCGCATCCTGAGCCAGTACAACGTCGGCGCGCAGACCCGGCGCACCGAAAACGTCGTCTGGCACGGCGAGGACGTGCTGGAAATCCATCCGCACGACGCCGAGGAACGCGGCATCCACGACGGCAACTGGGTGCGGCTGCAAAGCCGGGCCGGTGACACGACGCTGCGGGCGAAGATCACCGAGCGTGTGGCACCGGGCGTGGTCTATACGACCTTCCACCATCCGCTGACCCAGGTGAACGTCGTCACCACCGACTATTCCGACTGGGCGACGAACTGCCCCGAATACAAGGTGACCGCGGTGCAGGTCGCACCGTCCAACGGTCCGTCCGACTGGCAAACGCATTATCGCGCCTTGTCCGAGGAGAGCCGCCGGATCGCACCGGCGCCCGCAGCGGAATGATCCCCGGGCGCTTCACCCCGGACGGCCCGCGTCCCGCCGGTCGCCACGGACTTGGTCCCGTGCGCTTCGATGCGGGCAGCGCAATCTGCCGCTGCCGCAAACCCGCCCGCCCCAACGGGCGCGGCCTGGCTTGAACCGGGCCGTGGACGCCGCTGAAATTGTCCCCGGGACAGCCGCCGCTCCCGGCGTCATTCCTGGGGAGGTTTCGGTGAAGGCAGCGGATACCGTGCTGGCGGTCACCCGCATCGCCTGGCGCGGCGATGCCGCCGCCACCGGCACGCGCTTGGTGCCGACCGAAACCCCGATCGCCCTGACCTACAACCGCGCCACCCATGCGGTCATGCTGGCAACGCCGGGGGACCTCGAGGATTTCGCCGTCGGCTTCAGCCTGTCGGAAGGCATCATCGACAGCGCCGCCGACATCCTGGGGCTGGAAATCGTCACCGTCCCGGACGGGATCGAGCTGCGGATGGACCTTGCCACCGACCGGCTGAATGCCCTGACACGCCGCCAGCGCCGCATGGCTGGGCCAAGCGGGTGCGGCCTGTGCGGCCTGGATAGTCTCGCCGCTGCCGTCCGCACCATGCCACGCGTCCCCAAGGGGCCGGGCCTGACCCCGGCGATGATCCATGCCGCGATGCAATCGATGCCGGCGGCGCAGACCCTGAATGTCGCGACACGCGCCGTCCACGCCGCCGCTTTCTGGACACCGGCGCACGGTCTGGTCGCCCTGCGGGAGGATGTTGGCCGGCACAATGCGCTGGACAAACTCGCCGGCGCCCTCGCCCGCCGGTCGATTGCCGCTGCCGACGGCATCGTGCTGCTGTCCAGCCGCGTGTCGGTGGAAATGGTGCAGAAGGCCGCGACCATGGGCGCGTCCGTGATCGTCGCCGTATCCGCGCCCACATCCCTCGCCATCCGCCAGGCTGATGCCGCCAACCTCACCCTGATCGGCGTCGCTCGGCCGGACGGGTTTGAGGTCTTTACCCACCCCGATCGTGTTTGCCCTGAAACGGTGCCCCATGTCGCCTGATAAACTGGCCTACATGGCCAACCAGATTGGCCGCTTCTTCGTAACCCAGCCGGGCGGACAGGCCGTCGCCGGCATCGAGGATCACATCGTAAAGTTCTGGGACCTTCGCATGCGCAAGACGCTGCTGGACCACTTGGAGCAGGTGGAACTTGATCCGCCGGTGCGCGAAGCGCTGGAGCATCTGAAGCAGACGCAGGCCGCCTGATCCCCCTGCCCCGGCGGCCGGAATAGAGGCCCGGCCAGACCACCTATCCCGCCGAATTGCGGTTACGGGTCGCGTGCGGATCCAGCCAGCCCATCGTCGCCTGCGGCTCACTGTCCGTCGTCGGCAGATATGGCTTGATGTCCAGCAGCTTCGTGCCATCCACACAGTCCAGGTAGCGCAGCTTCAGCCGGTCCGGCCCGTCGAACCCGTCGAACGCCACCACCGACAACCCGATCGGGTTCGGCCGTGATGGCGAGCGGGAGGCGAACACCCCGCGCGGCTGCTGGTCGAACGGCGGCGTGAACACCAGCCGCGGCGGTTTCGCCTGATCCAGCCAGTACAGCACGATCAGATGGGAAAACCCGTCCAGGCTGCGCAGCCCATCGACATATTCGGGCAGCACAGTCGCGGTGCACACCGGCGCGGGGTCGGGTTGCCGTCCGTTGCGCGGACAATCCTCGATCCGTGCCCACGGCGTGTGCAGCGTCCCGATCGGGCTCAGGCGATACGCGTCTGGCTGGCTCATGCCGGGATGCTACAGGACACGACGTCAGTTCGCCAGATCGACCCCCAGCAACTCCGGCCGGTCGGCATCCGCCGATGCCTGCCAGTCCACCTTGTGCCGGCGTACAATGGTGTTCAGCCAGGCCTCCAGTTCCGCCGCCCGCTGCAGGCCGGTATGCTGCCGCAGCGTCCGGCGCCGCCCGGCCGACCCGATCGCCGCCCGCGCCGCCTCATCCATCGCCAGCGCGGCCAGGACGTCATCGCTGTCGCGCACGATCAGGATTTCGCGCCCAGGCTCCAGCACGTCCTCGATCCCGGTCCACGCGTCCGACAGCACCGGCGTGCCACACGCCGTCGCCTCGAACAGCCGCACACTCGGGCTATGGCCCGCCGCCACCATATCCCGCCGCGTGATATTCAGCGTCCAGGCACAGGCGGCATAGAACGCCGGATGTTCGGCGGGCGGCAGATGCTCGATCCGCTCGACATTCGCCGGCCAGTCGATGTCCGCCGGAT
Source organism: Acetobacteraceae bacterium (assembly GCA_027311485.1). Classification (GTDB taxonomy): domain Bacteria; phylum Pseudomonadota; class Alphaproteobacteria; order Acetobacterales; family Acetobacteraceae; genus Rhodopila. The sequence continues at coordinate 13,132 of DAICYU010000030.1, read as the reverse complement.
ACTGCGGTCCGGCCACGATGAACCGACGGTCCGGCGCGCGCCGGGCCGGCTCCAGCAGCAGGCGTTCCAGCGCCGGCTGGCGATCGGGGCTGTAGGTGCCCAGGTAGCCCAGATCCCACCGCCGCGGCACCCGCATCGGCCGATACGACCGCGAATCAACGGAACAATACAGCGGCACCGCTCGGCGGGCGCCATAACGACGCTCCAGCAACTGCAGCGTTGGCCCGCCGGTGAACGAAAAATAAAAGTCAAACAGCGGAATAAGGCTCGGCAGCAGATACTCCGCCTCACCGGACGCCAGTTGCCGCAAGGTTACGGGTGTATCGATGTCGTAGAAGCACAAGGCGCCCCGGCGCGCCGACGACGCCCAGGCAATGACATCAGCCGCCTCCGGCACGTAGGAGCCGATGATCACCGCGTCGGCTGCCGCGACATCCGGCGCGAAGGACCACAGGTCCGCCAGCGAATCATAAATGCGCAGGCGGCAGAATTTCGGGTCGGGCATGTCCCTGTTGTTGGCATACCAGGGCTGGTCGCGCTCCAGGAACAGCACGTCGTGCCCGCGCAGGGCCAACCCCTTCAGCAGCGCCCGATAGGTTGTCGCATGCCCGTTGCCCCAGGACGAACTCAAACTCAGTCCGATGAAAACCAGACGCATGTGCCGCCCCTATCCGTGAGTGTCTTGCAGCCGAGCGCGAAACAGCGCGTCAACGTCGTGCGCCCGCCGGTCATAGGTGTGTTCGGCCAGGATCCGCGCCCGTGCCGCCGCGCCGATTTGCCGAGCCCGCTCGCCGTCCAGGCTGGCGACATGGTCGGCGACATCCTTGCCATCCCGGGCAACCAGGACTTCCGTTTCCGGCGTCAGGAAATGCTCGATGCCTTCCCAGGCGTCGGTGATCAGGCATGCTCCGGCGCCGGCAGCCTCGAACACCCGCGTCGCGGGGGAGAACCCGACCGACGCCATGCTGTCGCGCGCCACGTTCAGCACCGCCATGGCCGAGGTGTTGAAGGCGTTGTGCCACTCGGTCGGCACATGCCCCAGCAGCCGCACATTCGGCGTCACCGGGCGGTCCGCCCAGCCGTTGCCGCCCAGCAGGAACTGTTTCGTTGGCAACCGTTCGGCCGGGCCGAAGAAAAACTCCGCCGCCCGGACCTCCCGGTCCGGCATGCGGTTGGCCAGGAAGGACAGGTCGGCCGCCAGGGCGGGATCGGGCGGCACCGGGAAATGCGTCGCCGGGTCGAGGGCATTGTAGATCGGCTGGCAGAACCGCGCGCCGAAGCCACGATAGGCGTCCACCACGCGCTGGCCGCCGCCATAGGTCAACACCATGTCCAGCGACGGCAGCGCCACCCGCAGTGGATGCGCTGGGTCGCCGGCCATCTCCGCCAGGGTCGCTGGTGCGTCCACGTCCCAGAAGATACGCAGCGCGTCGTCGCGGGATCGCGCCACGATGCCGGCCAGCAGTTCATTGTCGAAGACGCCGACGCCGCTCGCCTTCACCACGATATCCGCCTCGGCGGCCTCCGCCAGCACGTCGCGCAGCGCGGCGGGGGTCGCCGCATAGACCCGCACCCGCGCCCAGTCCGGCGGATCGATATCACGGTGCTGCTGCCGGTCGAACGCGTCCGGCTCATAGAAGGTGATGTCGTAGCCCAGCGGCGCCAGGGCGGACAGCAGACCGCGATAATAGGTGGCAGCGCCGTTCCAGTAGGACGACAGCAGGCTCGACCCGTAGAAGGCGATGCGGATCATGCTGCTTGCTCCCTGTCCAGGCGTTCGATGATCGCCAGCAGCTCATCCACCCGGTGGGCACAGGTGTGCCGCCGCCGGATCGTCTCCAGCCCATGGCGCGCCAGCGCCTGCCGCAGGTCCGCATCGCGGTGCACCTGGTCCAGCTGCGCCTCCATGGCGTCCGGCGTCGGCGCCAGCAGGTAGTCGGTTCCGGCGCGGAACAGGGATTCGCTGTCGTTCCAGGGCGCACTGACCAGCGGTATGCCGCAGGCCAGTGCTTCGAAGACACGAATGGTGGGGATTCCGGGCAACTGCGCCACGTAGGCGCGCCGTGGCACGTGCACTGTCATCTGATGGCCGGCGAACACCTCCGGCGCGCGGGCATTCGGCAGCCAGCCGCGGTATGTCGCACCGGCGGCGGCCACATCCCGCAGCGCCGCCCCCGGATAGCGGACACCGTATATGTCCAGGGCGAGGCCAAGGGCGCGGATTGGTTGCAACAGATAGGAGCGCAGTTCTTCACTACGTTCGTCATCACCCCAGTTGCCGATCCAGACCACGCCTTGCCGTTCCGTATACGATTCAAGCGGACGGAACAAACGCGCATCTGCGGCTTCATGCCAGACAAATACGCGTGTTCCCCAACCCGCCTTGCGATAGGCGTGGGCCAGCGATTCACCGAATGCCAGAACAGCATCGTAACAGCCAAGATCAAGTCTACCGATCGTATCGGGGTCGGTCACCGCACGATGATGCGTATCGTGAAAGAACAGCCGGAATTGCCCGCCGTGCTGGCGCTTTTCGCCGACGGCCGCGATCAGGGCAGGATCGTTCCATTCATGTACAATGACGACATCGGCGCCATCCAGCATAGCATCCAGGTCGGGCGATACCATGTGGACGTACGGTGCCAGGTCGGGGAAATCCGACGCGAACCGGGCCAGGGTGGCGGCCCCCTCGGGTTCCTGCCGCAGGTTCGTCAGGCTCCAGCCATCGGCCGGTTCGTAGCTGCGCACGTCGTGGCCGCGGGCCAACAGATCGCGCAGCACGCCGCGTAGGAAATGCGCATTGCCATGGTTCCAGCAGGACCGCAGACCGTGCGTGAAATAGACGAACCGCATTTCAGATCGCCTCCCGCGCCAACACCGCGGCATGGACTTTCCAGGTCGAGGCGACCATGCGGTGCGGATCGAACCGGGCCGCCCGTGCCTGCGCCAGCCCGCCCAGCTGATCTGCCTCTACCTCGTCGGACAGGACCCGCCGCAGCGCGCCGGCCAGTGCAACCGGATCATCCACCGGGACAAAAACGGCGGCGCCGTCCCAAAGTTCGCGGAACGTGGCGATATCGGACAGCACCAGGGCGCAGCCGGCCTGCGCCGCTTCCAGCACTGCCAGACCGAACGGCTCATACCGGCTGACCGAGGTGAACACCGCCGACTTGGCATACCAGTTCGCCAGGCTTGCCTCATCGAGCGACCCCAGCAGGTTCAGGTAGGGATAGGTCACGACGGCGCCATGCGGGGCGATTTGCGGGCCTGCAGCATAGACGGGATGCGGAATCAGCCGAGCGGCGGCATCCAGCGTGGAAACGCCCTTGCCTTCGTCCCAGAGGCGGGCGGCGGTGAGGACCACCGGGCGCCTTGTGCCGCGCCCCGGGAACGGCTGCCGCCCGTTTGGGATCACATGGATGCACCGCGACAGCCCATAGCAGGCGCGCAGGTCGGCGGCGAAGCTGGCCGACGGCGTGATCACTGCATCCGCCGCAGCCAGCCCGTCCGCCGCCGCGGCCGCCCGCCAAGCCAGGTCGGGGGGCAGGCAGCCGCCATGCACGGCCCGCCACCAGGTGGCAACGCAGGAGTGCACGGTCACGATCAGCGGTACCGGCCAGATCGCCGACCCGACCAGGGCCGGTGCGTGCAGCTGGACGGTGTCCGCATCCTCATGCACAGCAAGCTGCGCCAGGCAGGTCGCTGCTTGGTTGAGCGCATCGGGCGAGTCTGCCGTCCAGTCCAGCGCCTGCCCGGTGACGACCAGCCGCAGGTTCGGCACCGTCTGGGCAGCCTCACGCTGCGCCGCATCCGGCGGCGGCCCCAGAACCGCCAGCACCGTCTCGCAGCCGTGCCGGGACAGTCCCTGCGCCAATTCCAGCGAATAGCGCCAGACACCGCCAACCGCGTCGGTGCTGATCAGAACGCGGGTCACGGCACGCCCGGGGCCAGCCGCTCCAACTCCGCCAGCGGAAGCGGCTCGGATTCCTGGATGTCGCTCATGCTGTCGAACTGCGCCAGGTAATGGGCATGCGCGCGTTCCCAGGCGTCATCGTCGGGCAGCCCCCAGCGCAGCCGGTAATCGGGGGAGCCTGGGTAGGGGAACAGCGGCACCGGATCGTTCGCCCACACGCCTTCGCCTTGCAGGCGCTGCCGCCACGCGGCGATGGCCTCGGCATCGTCGCCCGCCGACAGGATCAGGTTCGCCTGCACGAACGGGATATGCCGGCGCGCCAGGATCAGCCGTTCGGTCAGGGCGTCGGTGGTCATGCGGCACTTCTTGTCCAGCGCCGCCCGCCCTTCGACGGTGAGGCTTTCCACGCCGGCCTCGACCGAGACGCAGCCGGCCTCGCCCAACAGGCGCAGCATGTCGGGCTGCCATAGGTCGATGCGGGTCTGGACGCCGAATTTCACATCACGGTTGCGCAGCGCCTCCAGCAGCAGACGCTGCGGCAGGAATATTTCATCGATGAAATACAGGTAGGTGACGCCCTGGGCGAGCAGGCCGTCGATCTCGGCCAGCAGCAGGTCCAGGTTCCGCCGGCGATACGAGTCACGAAAATCGATCTTGGCGCAAAACGTGCAGGCGTAGGGGCACCCGCGGGAGGCTTCCACCTCGGCGCCCGGTCCGGCCGGCGCGGCATCGAAGCGGTGATGGTGGTGCGCATGCCGCCGTACCCAGGCATCCGGCCAGCGCAGCGGCGGCGCATCGACGAAACGTGCCACCTGCGGTTCACCGTTGACGCGGATGGCGTCGGCGTCCCGGTACACCGACCCCGGCACGTGGTCTGGCACGCCGTCGGCATCGGCCAGAGCCAGAATCGCTTCCTCACACTCCCCGCGCAGCACGACATCGGCGCCGGTTTTGCGTAGGGCGGCTCGCGGTGTGGAGGAACCATGCGGCCCGACCGCGACCGTCAGCACATCCGGCAGGCGCGCGATCATGTCGGCCGGGATGCGCAGTTCGGGCGGGGCGCAGCGCCAGAACAGATAGCTGGGCGCGGTCGTCACCACCGCCATGTCGGCGTCAAACGCCCGCGCCGCCTGTGCCAGGCCGTCCGCATCCAGCCCGTCCAGGGCGCCGTCCAGGATCAGCGCCTCATGCCCGTGCGCCGCCAGCAGGGTCCGGGCGTAGCCGAGTTCCAGCGGCAGGTGAGCCTCCCGGCAGCCGAAATAGATGCTGTGTTCAAACCGCCAGGCCGGGTTGATCAGCGCGACCTTCATCCTCTGGCCGCCTCCCGCCGTCGTGCGTCATGGCCGCGGCCGGCGTCCTGGAACCAGCGCAGCAGCAGAGCGACGCCGCTTTGCCAGTCGCGCGGCGGCGGCAGGTTCAGTGCATGCCGGACCCGCGTGGTGTCGGAGACGTACCAGCGCTGGTCATTGGGGCGCCAGGGTGCGTAGTGGACCTCGGGCTGCGCCTGCAGCAGCCGGCCGATATGGGCGATCAGCTGCCGCAGGCTGATCGCGTTGTCCGGCCCGCCGCCCAGGTTGAAGGCGGTGCCGGCAACCTGACCGATGTTGCGCCATGCGGCGACATAGGCGTTCACCGCGTCCTCGACGAACAGCACGTCACGCACCTGGCAGCCGTCGCCGTAGATGGTGATCGGGGCGCCGGCTAGCGCCTGCAGCAGGAAATGCGCCACCCAGCCCTGATCCTCGGTGCCGCATTGCCGCGGGCCGTAGATGCAGCTCATGCGCATCACCGCCGTCGGGATGCCGAAACTGGCGGCGTGGTCCAGCACATACTGATCCGCCGCGCCCTTGGAGCAGCCGTATGGCGTGCAGAAATCCAGCGGCTGGCGTTCGCTGACCCCGCCGGCCTGGGCCGACGCCGTCCAGGTGTCGCCATGCAGCGCCAGATCGACGCCGGCCAGCTTGCCATAGACCTTGTTGGTACTGGCGAACACGCAGGGCTGGCGCCGCCGCCGCAGTGCCTGGAGCACATTGAACGTGCCCAGCAGATTGATAGCCAGGTCTTCCGCTGGATCGACCATGCTGGTGGTCACGGCGACCTGCGCTGCCATGTGGAACACCGCCTCGGCGCTCTCCACCGCCTCCCGCACCGCGTCCGCATCGCGCACATCGGCGCGGGCGAAAGACACCAGCGCCGGATGGCGTTCCCGCAGCCAGCCGAGGTTGGCTTCGACGCCGGCGCGGGCCAGCGTGTCGTATACCAGCACGGGCTCACCCTGGCTGGCGAGCCGGTCCGCCAGATGACAGCCGATGAACCCGGCGCCGCCTGTGATCAGCACCGGCCGGCGGCGTCCCACCAGTGAAACCACCGGCTGGGAAACGGCCGTTTCGGACCCGACCGGGGGGGCGGTCATGCCACCAGCCCGCGCGCTTCGAGTTCGCGACGCGCCTCCGTCACCCGGTCCACGGTCTGCTGCTGCCGCACCCATTCCGCCAGCTCGCCCAGGCTGTCGGTAAAGCTGCGCTTGGGCTCATAGCCCAAAGTGGCGCGGGCCAGACTGATATCGGCAAAGCAATGACGGATATCACCGGCGCGGGCCTTGCCCAGGATCACCGGCCGAACCTCGCGCCGCCCCATGGCGGAGGCGATCGCCTCGGCCGTTTCACGGATAGTCACAACCTTGCCGCTGCCGATGTTGAACACCTGGCCGGATGCGGCCGGGGATGTCAGGGCCAGCACGAACGCCCGCGCCACATCCTCGACGTGCACGAAGTCGCGCCGCTGCTCGCCGTCCTCGAAGACCTGCGGCGCATTGCCGTTCAGCAGCGCCGAGGCAAAGATCGCCAGCACGCCGGTATAGGGGTTGGACAGCGCCTGACCGGGACCATAAACGTTGAACATACGCAACGCCGTCGCCTGCATCCCGTACGCTGGCGCCACCGTCAGCACCAGCCGCTCCTGCACGTATTTCGAAATCGCATACACCGACGCCAGCGCCGGCCGTTTCGTTTCCGGCGTTGCCACCGGCTCCAGCCGCCGCCCCTGGTCATCGACCGGGTCCCAACTGCCGGTGCGCGCGCGGTCACCCCGGAGCGCCTGATCCTCCAGCCTGCCGTCGGCATCGCGGTAGAGGCCTTCGCCATACACGCTCATGGACGAGGCGACGACAAGCCGCCGCACCGGGTGGGCCAGCAGGGCTTCCAGCAGCACGGCCGTGCCCAGGTCGTTCACGCCGACATAGCGTTCGATGGCATACATGCTCTGGCCAACACCAACCTCGGCCGCGAGGTGAACCACGGCGTCGACCCCCTGCACGGCCCGCGTCACCGCCGCCGGATCGCGCACATCCGCACGGATCAGCTCGACATGATTAAGAACCGGATCCGGTGTCCCGCCGGCATGCACCTGGTCGATCATGCTGTCCAGCACGCGCACCTTGTCGCCACGTGCCAGCAGGGCCTTTGCCAGGTGGCAACCGATAAAGCCGGCGCCGCCCGTGATCAGAATACGCTCCGCTCCCACCGCGCCCCCTGCTTATCCAGACATGACCATGCGTTGCACGGTCAAATTGAACGGACGCCAAACTTCGGGCGTCCGCCCAGCAAAACGCGCGGATTGTGACGGTGTTCCTTCACACCGGGTTGATGAAGTAGAAGATGCTTCAACTGTGCCGGAATCGCGGCTCAGCTTTAGTCCCGATGAACGAACTTGAAGAACCGGCTGGTCTTGCCGTCGGCCGTCTTGTCCTGGTGCAGGAAGGCCAGCTTACGGTCCTCAAACGTTTTGAAGAACTCATCCCAGTCGATTGGTTCCAACTTCTCGTCCGGCTCACGGAAGTCGATGCGCAGGATGCCTTCGCCGTCCTTGCCTTCGGTGCCGGCGACCTTGGTCGGGTGCCCTTGGCGTTCCTCGATCCATTTGCGGATGACCTTGTGGTCGGTGGTGGTTTCAGCCTGTGCCATCGCCCCTACACTCCCGCCTGCATGCCCTGCGCGGCGCGCTCCGCATAGCGGCGCGTGGTATCCTCAATATGATTGGCGATCCACACCGCCATATCCTTTTCCTCCCGCAATGACGTTTCCAGGGCTGAACGCGCGGCCGTGTGGTTGGCCATGTCGGCAAGGGTCAGCAACGACGTGTAGCTGGCGATCTCAAAGTGTTCGAAGGCAAAATTGGCGAAAGTATTCTTCACCACTTCGTCCTGTGCCGCGGCGTGGCCGATCGCCGCCATGTTGCCGACGAGCGACATCATCGTGTCCTTCATCGACGAATGGCTGGTGTCGAAGTGCGACAGCAACTCCTCGATGCGGCGGGCCTGTTCGCGGCTTTCCTCGATATGCCGGCGCATCCGGTCGGCCATTTCGGGATAGTTTTCAAGCCGGCCGACCTGGCGTTCCAGCAACTCGATCGCCTGATTCTCCACCGCATGCTGGTTGCGCAGGCCGCTGATGTAGATCTGCTGGATCTTGTCGGATTGACTGGCTGACATGGTATGTTCCTGTCGGGTTTGATTTCCGACAACCAGAACACACAGTCGGCGCGCGGTGTCCCAACCAACGCGGAGATGAAGCCAAGCGGGCGCCCTGCCCGCCGCCGTTGCGCCGCCATCACATCGGGGTTGCCGGCTTCACGTTGCCGCAGAGCGGGAACACACCCGGCTGCCCGGCGTTAGCCGGTCGCAATGCAGACCCGAAACATCACATCCATGGCTCTAACCTGGACCGCGCTGTTCGGTATCTACCTGCTGCTGACCGGTGAGGCAGCAACAGATGAAATCATCGCCGCCGCCGCGGCCGCGGCCGCCGGCTCGGCCTTGTCGGTCGCGGTCCGCGCCGGCTCCGGGCACACATTCCGGCTGGCGCCCGCGGTCTGGCTACCGCCGGTCGGCCGAGCGCTGGCGGCATTGCCGCGGGAGGTTGGCACAGTCGGCTGGCATTTGTTAAAGCCATGCCTGTCTGCCGGCCGGATGGAAACGCCAGCCCTGCTCAAGGCAGCCGGCTCGGACCCCGCCACCAATCGGGCGGTGCAGGTGCTGGCTGCGTCTCTCGCGCCGAACCGCTTTGTCGTCAGCTTGGTACAGAGTGAGCGTATGCTGACGCACCGCCTGGCCGGCCCATCCACAAGCGATGCCCCCCGATGAACCCCTGGCTGCTCAGCGTCATCGCCTGGCTGCCGCCATTGGCCCTGCCGCTGTGGGTCGCCGCCCGCGGCAGCCTGCCGGCCCGTCTGGTAGCCGTGCAATTAGCCACCAATGTCACCATCCTGATCCTGGTGCTGACCAGCTTTGCCTTCGATCAGACCATCCTGATCGACCTGCCGCTGACGCTGGCGGCACTGTCCCTGCCCGGCACGCTGATGCTGGCTTTGTTTATCGAGCGTTGGCTGTGATCGCCGCCATCCTGATCCTGGCAACATTGTGCACCTGGATCGGCTGCGTCGGTTTCGCCCGCCTGTCCTCGGCCTATGACCGGCTGCATTGCGCCACCTTTATTGCCGCCTCCGCCGGCCCGCTGCTGGTGCTGGCCGCCTTCCGGGCCGACGGCGCATCCGACCGCGCGTGGAAAATCCTGCTGCTGGTCGTGCTGGTCCTGGTGAACGGCGCCGCCTTGTCACATGCGGTCGGCCGGGCGGTGGCGTGGCGGGAAAGCGGTGGGGATATGCCATGACGGCGCTGGTGTGGATCATCCTGTTGATGACCACCGCAACCGGCGCCGGCGTGGTGTTCTCGCGGGAGCCGCGGCAGCAGGTGCTGGCGATCGCCGCCAACGGGCTGGTGCTGACGCTGCTGTTCAGCGTCCTGCAAGCGCCCGACGTGGCGTTTTCCGAGCTTGCAGTTGGCACCGTTGCGCTGCCGCTGCTGTTCCTGGTGGCGCTGACCAGCATCCGCACCGACCGCAAGGACCCGCCGTGATGCCGCGGCTGCGCATGGTCCTGTTCTGGTGCGGCGTGCTGCTGCTGATCGCACCCATTGCCGCGGTCGTATGCGACATGCCCCGCTTCGGCGATCACCCGCTGCCCTACGGCGACGCGATCAACCATGATGCCCCACGGGACCGCCACGTCAGCAATACGGTCAGCGCGGTGAACTTTGACTATCGCGGCTTCGACACGCTGGGCGAGGAGTTCATGCTGGTCTGCGCCGTCACCGGCGCGGTGGTTCTGCTGCGTGGGTCCCGCGGCGAGTCCGTCACCGCCGAACCCGGCACGCTGCCGGGGCGCGGGCTACCCGGCCGAAGCGACGCCGCAGTGCTGATCAGCCGCCTGATGGGGCCGTTTACCCTGCTGTTCGGCTTTTATGTTGTTCTGCACGCCACGGTGACGCCGGGCGGCGGCTTTCAGGGCGGAGTCGTCATCGCCTCCGGCCTGCTGCTGCTGTTCATGGGGGAGGGCTATCGCGGCTGGCGGCGGATCATGCGCACACCCTGGCTGGATGTGTGCGAGGGCGGCGGGGCCCTGCTGTTCGCCCTCGCCGGCCTCGCCCCCATGCTGACGGGCTCGGCGTTCCTGCAGAACATCCTGCCCTACGGCAAATTCCGCGACATGCTGTCCGGCGGGCTGATGCAGATCGAGAATGCCGGCGTCGCCTGCGCCGTCATGGCCGGGTTCTCCCTGGTGCTGCTGGAGTTCCTGGAGGAAACCCGCGAACCGGAGCATGACGACACATGACCGCCTGGACATGACCGCCGGGCTGCCGTGGTGTGTCGCCGCCTGGCTGCTGGGAGTCGGGCTGTATGGCGTCGCGACCAGCCGTAACTACGTGCATCTGGTCGCCTGCCTGACCGTTGTGCAATCGGCCACCTATGTCGTGCTGCTGTGCGTCGGCTATCGCTGGGGCGCCGGACCGCCGATCTTCTACGCCCACCCGCCCGGCACGCCGGCGGTCGATCCGGTGGTGCAGGCGCTTGTCCTGACCGACATCGTCGTCGGCGCCACCGTCTCGGCCCTGTTGCTGGCGATGTGCGTGCAACTGCACAAGCGCAAGGGCACGCTGGACCCCGAGCGATTGCGGCCGATGCGTCAATGATGTCAATTCTGGCGCCGCTGCCAGTCGTGCTGCCGCTGTCCATCGCCGCCCTGCTGCTGATCTTCGCGCATCTGTGGCCCGCCCGCGTGCCGGATGCCATCGCCACACTGACCGCGCTGGCCACCGCCGCCATCTGCGTGCTGATGCTGCAGCGTGTCGCAACGCCCTTCACCTACTGGTTCGGCGGCTGGCAGCCGGCCAACGGGCTGACGCTGGGGATCGACTTCGTCATCGATCGTTTCGGCGCCGGATTCGGGCTGCTGGTCAGCATCCTGTTCGCCGCCACCTTCGTCTTCGCCTGGGGCTACTTCGAGTCCGTGCGCGCCCACTTCCACGTGCTGATGCTGCTGTTCATGGCCGGCATGCTGGGCTTCAGCCTGACGCACGACCTGTTCAACATGTTCGTCTGGTTCGAAGTCATGGGCGTCGCCGGCTTCGCGCTGACCGGCTACCGGCTGGAAGCATCGGCGCTGGAAGGCGGCCTGAACTTCACCGTCATGAACGGCATCGGGGGCTACCTGATGCTGTGCGGCATCGGCCTGATCTACGCCCGCGCCGGCGCGCTGGACTTCACCGCCTTGTCCCGCGCCATCGCGGTCCATCAAGGCGATCCCGTGGTTGCCGCCGCCTTCTGCCTGGTGGTGACGGCGTTGCTGATAAAGGCGGCCGTCGTTCCGTTCCAGTTCTGGTTGTCCGATGCCCATGCCGTCGCCCCGTCGCCGGTGTCGGTGATCTTCTCCGGCAGCATGGTCTCGATCGCGATCTACGGCATCGCCCGCCTGTACTGGCAGGTGTTCTCCGCCGACGCCGCGATCGCGCCAATCTTCCACCGGCTGCTGCTGGCCGCCGGCACCGCAAGCACCCTGGTCGGCGGCATCATGTGCGCCCGCCAGCGGCATGTGAAACGCCTGCTGGCGTTTTCCACCATATCCCACGTCGGCATCATGATCCTGGGCGTCGCCCTGCTGTCGGCGGACGGCACCGCGGCGATGATGACCTACCTGATCGGCCACGGCCTGGTGAAAGGCGCCCTGTTCATGACCGCCGGAATCCTCCTGGCCCTTTGCGGCGGCATCGATGAGATCGGGCTGCGCGGCCACGGCAAATCGATCTGGCCGGCCGGGCTTGCCATGACCACGGGCGGCCTGTTGCTGGCCGGCGCCCCGGTCGGCATCATGGACGCCGGCACCCACATGCTGGATGCCGCCGCCAGCCGCGCCGGAGAAGCCTGGGTGATTGCGGTGCTGTTCTTCGGCTCCGCCCTGACTGGCGGCGCCATGCTGCGCGTGACCGGACGGGTCTTCCTCGGCCTGGGCCCGATGCAGGGTGAGGAGACGCACGCGCCGACCGAGCAGGAGGACGAACGATCGAGCCGCCCGCTATGGCTGATGCTGGCGCCCTGCTGCGGCCTTCTGCTGCTGGCCGTGGCCGGCGGCGAAACCATCAGCCACGTCATGAATCAGGCTGTTCCCGCGTTCATCAATCCCGCGCAGCCCGCGCCGTCGCAGGCATTCCCCAAGGCACCGCACCCGCTGGTCCCCTGGCTGGCCACAAGCCTGGCGCTGGCAATCGCCGCCTGGGACCTGTCCCGTCAGTACATGCCCCGCCGGCTGCGGCGGTCAGCCGACACACTGATGCGCACCTTCCGCCCGCTGGAGGCCGCCCATAGCGGCCTGATCGGCGATTATGTCGGCTGGCTTGTCCTGGGCCTTGGGATTTTCGCCGCGGCATTGGCGCTGGGCTGATCGACGCCGACGGCGTGACGCAGGCCGGTCGTATCGCCGAAGAACCGGTATCGCTCTCAGTCCATGTGTAATTTTAGTGAAACGCCAAACCCGCGCCTACCCGCCCGGTTACAGCCGCGAGACCCGATTTCGATAGTCATCAGAACGTCAACGGGTCCGTGCCCCGCAATGCATTTCCCCTCGGAGCTGCCATGAAAGCCGTCGTATTCCGCGCCATCGGCGACATCGCCCTGGAAGACGTACCCGAACCCACGCTCAAGGAGCCCACCGACGCCATCATCCGGCTGACATCCTCGGCTATCTGCGGCACCGACCTTCATTTCGTGCGCGGCACTTTCAGCGGGATGCGCCCCGGCACCATCCTCGGTCACGAAGGTGTCGGCGTCGTCGAACAGGTCGGCCCCATGGTCCGCAACGTCCAAGTGGGCGATCGCGTGATCATCCCGTCAA
>DAICYU010000309.1 GCA_027311485.1 Acetobacteraceae bacterium | reverse complement strand
GGGCTGTTCTCGCTGGTCACGCTGTGGGCTGATGACCTTTATGCCGAGACAACGCCGACATTGCCGACCGCAAGCTGGTACCCGAAGCCATTGCCAACGTTCAGCGACGCGATCGCCGCCGTGCGCCGCGAGCTGTGGACGCCAAAGAATTTCCAAACGTCCGCGTCCTCATCAGACTTCCTCAAAATCCAGACCACGACCTTGAACAGCTTGCTAAACGTCGCCTGCTATGTCGCCTGATCGGCCAAAGTCGAGCTTAGAGCCCGTCCAAATTCCGAGGACCAGCTCAGTTAATAGCCGCCGGACAGCCTGCCCCGCTGGCGGAGCGCATCATGTCGATAGCTAATTAACTTGTCCGGTTTATGTATCACACGATGTGGCCGCTCGTTCCTGTTCTGTCTGCTGGTGGAGCGGTGTCGCCAACAGCCATTTCCTGGTGAAACTGTCAGGACCATTTCCCGGAGCCGACCTGCCCTTGTCGCGCGTATCGCGCGCAAGGGCGGTCAAGGATGGCCCGCTCGACCGTCGCGTCAGCGGCGCGAAGCGTCCTGGAGGGCCCTGAGCACGGTGCGACGCTCGGGACAGAACGGGCCTTCACGCGGCTTCCTTGACAACGTCCGTCAGTTGACCGGCGCTGTCGTAACGCCCCAGGCAGCAAGGACCATGGAAGATCGCATGCGAACCATCATGGTATTGCCTCACCTTCACGCGTGCCTTCACGAAGTGGGGCCGCAGCGGCGATGGTGGTATCTGTAGCTTCAAGTTGCGATACACGACCGTGTTGTCGCGATCGACCTGACGCTCCTCCTGGATGCACAAAATCTCCCCCAGATCCACGCCAGGTATGGCGACGAACGCCGACCCCTCCTGCCCCGGCTTTACCATGAACCGGGGTATTGTGCCCGGGCACGTATGTCTCCCGGATGAACCGGTTCGCCGCCTCCACCGTCTCAATCCCGGCCAGCGCCAACTCCTTCACCAGACGGTCCTGCAAGGTCTGGAATAGACGCTCAGAGCGCCCGCGCGCCTCCGGCGAATAGGCCGCTATGTGCTCGACACCCAGATGCGCCAGCGCCCGCCCAACCTGCGTCAGGCGCTTGCGATCGACCGGACCGCCCGCCTCCGGGGTCAGGAAGTAATGGCTCCTGCGATCGGTGTAGAGGCTCAGCGGCAGCCCGTGCTTGCCGAACACTTCCAGCAACGCCTGGAACGTCGACGCTGTGCCTTCCTCGGCCACCAGGAACGCCGAGTAGATCTCGTTCGTCGCGTCATCCATCGTCACAATCAAGTCCAGCGGCTCGCGGCCCGCCAGCCAGGCGGGCCGCGAGCCGTCCTGATGCAGCATCATCCCAGGTAGCGGACGCCTGGGCCGCTTGCGCCGGTGCGCGCCTCGCCGCGGCGCCCGTTGCAGCAAACCCTTCGATTGCAGAAACGCTTTGGTCCAGGTGTAGCCCCAGACAAAGCCGTGGTCGCGGACAAGGTGCTCGTGGAAATGCCGCGCCGTGAAGCCGCTGTAGCGGGTGCGATACAATCTCTCCACCTCTTCCGCACGATCCACCGGAACGCGCTTGCCAGACGCCTTGCCCAGCCGCCGGTCCAACAGCGCGTCCTCGCCTCCTTCCCCAAAACGCTGACACCAGCGCCGGAAGGTTCGCTCACTGATCCCAAGCAGCTCCGCCGCCTCGATCTGGTTCAACTCGTTCGACGAATACCGCCCAAAAACACCCCGGAACATCACTAGCCGCACACCTTGCAACGCTTCCGTCCGGCGTATCCTCGCCCCCCTTCCAAGGGCGATAGTCTCACCGGACAGATCGTGTGCTACCTAAACCGGACATACCGTGTGCTACCGACACTGGCGGAGCGCATCATTACCAAGGCTAACGCACTGACTGCGTGATAAGCTGTTTGCGGCGCGGGGTTGTTCCGGGCTAGACCACGCAAAATCGCGCTGGAGATCGACCCATGCCTGTTCTGAACGACCGATGGATTCGCCGGATGGCTTGGGAACGCGGCATGATTGATCCATTCGTCGAGGCTCAAAAGCGCGATGGCGTCGTTAGCTTCGGTCTGTCGAGTTACGGCTACGACGCCCGTATTGCCAATGATTTTAAGGTGTTTACCAACATCGACTCGGCTGTTGTCGATCCAAAGGCTTTCTCCCCTACCAGCTTCGTAGATCGGAAAACGGATGTTTGTATCATCCCGCCGAACAGCTTCGCGTTGGGCCATACCGTGGAGTATTTCCGGATACCGCGTGACGTGCTGGTCATATGTTTGGGTAAGTCAACCTACGCGCGCTGTGGCATCATTGTGAACGTCACCCCTCTGGAACCGGAATGGGAAGGCCAGGTGACGATCGAGATCAGCAACACCACCCCCCTACCGGCCAAGATATACGCCCATGAGGGCATCTGCCAGTTCCTGTTCCTACAGGGAAATGAAGCCTGTGAGATCAGCTACGCTGACAAGGCCGGCAAGTATCAAGGCCAGAAGGGCGTTTCTCCTCCTCGGATGTAAGAACTCTAATGGATCGTATTCGTATTTGTGGTGGCAATCCACTGTCCGGAACTATTCAGGTCGGTGGTGCAAAGAATGCTGCTTTGCCGTTGATGACCGCCGGCCTGTTGACCGATGAGCGCCTGATCCTATCCAACGTGCCGCGCCTGGCTGATATTCAAACTATGAGCCTGCTGCTGGAGCAGCACGGGATTGTGGTAGAGCCCCTCTCCGACGACGGGCGCATCCTGTCCCTCGGGGGCACGATCCGTAATTCTGAGGCTCCATATGACATCGTGCGTAAGATGCGCGCATCCGTTCTGGTGCTAGGTCCGCTGCTTGCGCGAGCCGGCGAGACCCGGGTCTCCCTGCCGGGAGGCTGCGCGATTGGAACGAGGCCCATTGACCTGCACTTAAAAGGTCTGGAGCAGATGGGCGCGCGCTTCGATCTCGACGCTGGCTACATTGACGGAAAGACAACAGGCCGCCTGCGAGGCGCAAACATCGTCTTCCCTTTTGTTTCTGTCGGTGCGACCGAGAATTTGCTAATGGCCGCCGTGCTGGCAGATGGTCGAACAGTGCTGGCGAACGCTGCGCGTGAGCCAGAGGTTGCCGATCTTGCCACATGCCTGGTCGCAATGGGCGCACGGATCGAGGGTATCGGGAGCGACACGCTTGTCATTGAGGGCGTCCAGCGCTTGCACGGCGCCGAGCACACGATCATCCCCGATCGGATCGAGACCGGTAGCTATGCATGCGCCGCAGCCATATCCGGCGGATCGGTGTTTTTGCGCGGTGCCCGTCAGGATCATTTGGGCGCTACGGTCCGCGTTTTACGCGAGGCCGGAGTGGAGATTCTGGAGGAAGCGGATGGCCTGCTGGTGAAGCGCTTGAACGGGTTGCATGGCGCTGACGTAATGACCGAACCTTATCCAGGCTTTCCCACCGACATGCAGGCTCAATACATGGCGCTCATGTCCGTTGCAGAAGGTGCTTCCATGGTGACCGAAACGATTTTTGAGAATCGCTTCATGCACGTACCAGAACTAAATCGGATGGGCGCTCGAATCAATGTGCACGGTGCCTCGGCTATCGTTCGCGGTGTTTCGAGCCTTTCAGGCGCACCGGTTATGGCGACAGATCTTCGCGCCTCGCTCTCGTTAATTCTGGCAGGACTTGCCGCACACGGCGAAACAATCGTTAACCGCGTCTATCATCTAGATCGCGGGTATGAAGCGGTGGAGCAGAAGCTTGCGCTGTGCGGAGCTGACATCGAACGAATTCCTGGCTAAAGGGTGTTATGTACTTTTTCTGAGACACGGTCTAATGGAGTCGGATGACCCATGATCGTACGTCCTACCCGTCCGATGTCTCCGACGACGAATGGTCGTTGGTAGTCCCATACCTGACGCTGATGACCGAGGAGGCGCCGCAGCGAGATTATCCGCTACGGGAGCTCTTCAATGGTCTGCGCTACGTGGTCCGGTACGGCATCGCATGGCGGGCGATGCCGTACGATTTGCCGCCGTGGTCGGCGGTTTACCAGCAAACCCAACGCTGGCTGGCGGCGGGCTGTTTCGAGACTTTGGCGCAAGATCTGCGGGCCGCGGTGCGGATGGCGGCAGGACGTTCAGGTGACCCAACCGCCGCGGTGATCGACAGCCGAATGCTGCGATCCGCGCCCGAAAGCGGTGCTCGTGCTGGATATGACGGAGCCAAGCGCAAGCGAGGCTCGAAGGTACACATGGCCGTCGATACGCTGGGCCATCTGCTGGCCTTGCATGTCACGCCCGCCGATGTCGGGGATCGTGAGGAAGTCGGCCGGCTCGCCGAAGCTGTCCAGGACGTCACGGGTGAGAACGTGACGCTGGCCTACGTCGACCAGGGCTATACCGGCGAAAGCGCGGTGGATGCCGCCCGCGCACAGGGCATCGAGTTACACGTAGTGAAATTGTCCGAGGCGAAGCGGGGCTTTGTTCTGTTGCCAAGACGCTGGATCGTCGAGCGATCGTTCGGATGGGCAACGAGATTTCGCCGATTAGTCAAGGATTATGAAGTATATGCTTCAACTCTCGCCGGGCTGCATATAGTAGCGTTCGTATGCCTCATGTTGGCACGAACCGCTGACTTCATGCAGAGTGCATAACACGCTCTAAGGACAAAGCCATGAACTTGAATGCCATCAAAATCGGTAAAAATCCTCCAGAAGACATCAATGTCGTGATTGAAGTCGCTATCGGCGGCGAGCCAATCAAGTACGAGATGGACAAAGAAGCCGGCACTCTGGTTGTTGATCGCTTTCTGTACACGCCGATGCGATATCCAGGAAACTACGGTTTTGTGCCGCACACATTGTCGGATGATGGAGACCCGATCGATGTGCTGGTGGCGAATACCCGTCCAATTGCGCCCGGTGCTATCATTAACGTGCGACCTGTAGGTGTTCTGAGGATGATGGATGAGAGCGGCAAGGACGAAAAGATTATTGCCGTACCAACGCCAAAGCTAACCCAGCGGTATGTTAACGTGCACACTCATACGGATTTACCGAAGATCACTCTTGATCAGATCCAGCACTTCTTTGAGCACTACAAAGACCTGGAGACCGGAAAGTGGGTCAAGGTTGAGGGTTGGGGTGATGCGGCAGAGGCTAAGGCGCTGATCATGGAAGCAGTCGAGCGGGCGCAGACGATCAAGGCTTAAGCATCCCGACGTGGGTCCACGAGCGCCTATTAGCGCTCGCGGCTTGCGTCTACGATGTCTAGCCCGCATTTCTCACACGCCAGTCTGATCGTGCCGACTTCGATCTAATTTTCGTTCTGGCGCGATCATATGGCTGATGTGAGTTCGTTTAAGGCCGTTTTCGCACACGACGTTCCTCCGCCCGCCATTGGGGGGCGTTTGCGCGGGGTATGTTGCCTTGCGGTGTCTGCTTCGTGGCCGCTCAGGTGCCTGATCTTCCTTGGTTTCGGTGGACACCCAGAGGCAATCTTTGAGTTGGAGGTGTTCGATGGATCAGCAGGCGACGA
>DAICYU010000308.1 GCA_027311485.1 Acetobacteraceae bacterium | reverse complement strand
GACCGCGGCGATCACTGATACCAACGGCAACAAATGGACGATTACGTCCGGCGGCCAAGTGGCGGTGAACGGCACCACGGACAGGACCACCTCCAGCGTCATCGAACTCGCCTACGTGAATGGCAAAGTCTGGCAGGAGAACGCCAGCGACCTGTGGTGGGGCAAGACCAGCAGGACAGCGGCATGGTCGCCGAACGCCGGCACCGCGACCAGCCCGCTGCCAGTTACTCCCACGCCGACACCGACACCGACACCGACACCAACACCAACACCTACCCCGACGCCATCGGCCAACGACACGGTCGTACAGGCAGGGTCCAATGCGGCGATCACCGACGCCAGCGGCAACAAGTGGACCCTTACCGCCGGCGGTCAGGTGGCGGTAAACGGCACTACGGACAAGACCACGGCAAACGTCATCGAACTCGCCTACGTGAATGGTAAGGTCTGGCAGGAGAACGCCAGTGACCTGTGGTGGGGCAAGACCAGCCCGACCGCCGCATGGTCGCCCAATGCCGGCAGCGCGACCAGCCCGCTACCGGCCGCGACGACACCAACCCCTACCCCGACGCCAACACCGCCGCCCCCCACATCAGGCACCCGCGACCCGTCACAGATACCGTTCGCGTCAAACTCGATCTTCAACCTACCGCTCGGCACCGGGGCGCAGTGGATCTCAAACGCGCAGCTCTCCAGCGCCAATGTCTATGTCAACACGACCATCAGTGGTTGGAACGAAAACATCTACACCAGCTCCGCATCGGACCCACTGGTAACGATCACGGACACGGGCGCGGTCGACGGCACGCCACAAACCTTCCATGTCCACATCCCTGTTGGGGCAGTCCCGGCCAGCGGTACGGATAACACGTTCTCTGTGGACGATACCTCCACGCACACGTGGTACTCGTTCGGCGCCTTCCAGTGGACCGGAACCAACACCGCGACGGTCAGCACGGGGTCGGGCGAGTCCGACTACGGCTCCGGCCTCGCCGTCGCCAGTTCGAACTGGGATGAAGGTGTTGGCACGCTGCGAGAAAGCGATCTGCAGGCCGGCAGCATCAATCATATGCTGCGGATGGAGCTGCCGACCGACATGCTGATGTCCTACACGAATAGTGTGAACCAGCTTGCCCCGTACGCTTGGCCACAAACCCAGGAAGACGGGTTCGCGATCAACGGCAATGGCGGTCCGCCCTACACCGGCACCATCCCCTATGGCGTGACGATCGGCATCCCAGACACAGCCATTGAACCGGCGGATGTGGCCGCCAATGCCGGCGCAAACATGCTTTGGCATGCGTTGCAGAACCACGGTGCCATGGTGCGCGACTCGGGAGGGTCGGGGGACACCGTCATCTTCCAGGCCGACCAGACCGTGAACGGCAATGACCCGCTGATTCTGGGCATGAACCAGTTCGGCGCGGAAATCATGGCGCAGACGAAAATCCTAGGGAACCAGGGACCGAACAGCGTGAATGGCGGCGGCACACCGGTCGTGCCACTCGACCCGGCGCCAAGCGACGTTCCCGCCAGCGTGACAACCCCCACGCCGGCAGCGCTGACGACCAATGGCACAGTACTGCTTGCAGGCGCCAACGCGGCCATCAACGACGCCAGCGGCAATACCTGGACAATCACGTCCAGCGGGCAGGTTGCCATCAACGGCGTCACCGACAACTCCACCAGCGGCGTGACGGAACTCGCCTATGTCAACGGCGAGGTCTGGCAGGAAAACGCCAGCAATCTCTGGTGGGGCAAGACCAGCCCAGGCGGCTCATGGTCACCGATCAACGGCACCTCGGCGAGTCCCTTGCCGGGCACCGGCTCGATCACGCAGAGCCAGACTGGCACCACGGTCAGCGTCAGCCAGGTGACCGTCGATCTCCCGGCCAGCAGCAAGATGCTGTTTGTCAGCGGCACAGGGGATACGGTGAACGTTTCTGGCGGTGGTCAGTCGGTTACCGATACCGGCAGCGGCAACACCTATGTCATCCCCGCAGCCGGTCACGGTGCCGACACGTTCGGCAGTGATGTGCTGAAGGCCGGTGACACACTGGATCTTCGCACGGCGCTCGCCGCCACGAACTGGAACGGTGCTGCCTCGACTTTGGCAAGCTATCTGAGCGTGACGAATAGCGGGCAAGCCGCCGTGCTTTCGATCGCACCAACGGCGGGCGGGGCGGGCGTGGCAATCGCGACCCTGAACGGCGCGAGCGGCACGACCCTGTCCGGTCTCCTGGCCCATGCGTTGACCTGACATGGTGCCGGCCGCCGGGGCATGCTGCCCCGGCGGCAGACGAGGAACTGGGGAGGCGTATTGCGGCACCGCTAGTTTTAGTGTCAATGCGATACGTTACCCCCTTTATTTTGTAGGTTTACACCCGAATCTCATTGACCGGAGGCAAGTCACGGGATACGTCCGGGATGTGACAACATCCGAGACTCGACCGCTGATTCGCTTGCGGGGCCGTTCAATCATGGCCCTGGTCCTTGCGCCGGAAGTTCCGTTGAACGACTGGCTGAATGCGCTGGATGCGCAAATGGAACGCTCACCGAATTTCTTCGATGCCCGACCGGTTGTCGTCGATCTGGGTGGCGTGCCGCATGAGCAGCAGGGTGTCGGTGAATTTCTGCAGCTTCTGGAACGCCGTGGAATCCGCATCATCGGGACCGAAGGCGCCCATCCGGCCTGGGAGGGCATTGAAAGCTGGGGGCGCCCGCTTCCTGCCTCGACCAAGCCGGGACGCGAAGTCGAGACCCCGAACCTCAAGTCTGGCGGATCGGGAGAGGTCAATGCACTCGTGATCGACCAACCCGTAAGATCGGGCCAGTCGGTCGTATTCGAGCGAGGCGACGTGACGGTCCTCGGCTCTGTGGCTTCAGGGGCAGAGGTCATGGCGGGCGGATCGGTGCACGTGTACGGAACGTTACGGGGAAGAGCCATTGCCGGTATGTCTGGCAATCCTGGCGCCCGTATCTTTTGCCGAAAGTTCCAAGCGGAGCTGATGGCCATCGATGGTGTTTACCAGACGGCCGATGATATGCCCGCCGGAATGTTAGGTAAGGCAGTACAGGTCCGTCTGGATGGCGAGCAGTTGAAAATTTCTATCCTGGAATAGGGGTAACGCAGATGGGCAAGGTCCTGGTCGTGACGTCTGGCAAGGGCGGCGTCGGCAAGACGACCTCCACCGCGGCTCTCGGCGCTGCGCTCGCGCGCGGCGGTGAAAATGTCGCGGTTGTCGATTTCGACGTCGGGCTGCGCAACCTGGATCTGGTTATGGGCGCGGAACGGCGAGTGGTCTTCGACCTGATCAACGTGGTTCAGGGGGACGCAAAGCTGTCGCAGGCACTGATCCGCGATAAACGGCTTGATACGCTTTCGTTGCTCCCCGCGTCCCAGACCCGCGACAAGGACGCACTGACGACCGAAGGTGTGGACAAGGTCATCGCAGAGCTGCGGGAAAAATTCGACTGGGTGATCTGCGACAGTCCGGCCGGAATCGAGCGTGGTGCGTTGCTCGCGATGCGCAATGCGGATGCCGCCGTCGTGGTAACCAACCCGGAAGTATCGTCGGTCCGGGACTCAGATCGTATCATCGGTATCCTCGACTCGAAGACGCTGAAGGCAGAAAGGGGTGAGCGGATCGACAAGTACCTTTTGGTGACGCGTTTCGATCCGGGCCGCGCAGCACGGAATGAGATGCTGAAAACCGAAGATGTGCTCGAGATTCTCTCGATTCAGCTGCTGGGGATCATTCCAGAAAGCGAGGAGGTTCTGAAGGCCTCTAACCTCGGTGCTCCGGTAACGCTGAACAGTCCGACGTGCGCTCCGTCGCGCGCATATTTCGATGCCGCGCGGCGGTTGAAGGGCGAAATCGTTGACGTTGTCGTTCCTCTCGAACGCAAGGGACTCATGGAGCGGCTATTCGGGCGGAGGGTGGCATGAACCTGATCAGTCTGTTCCGCACCAAGCGCACCACCGCCCCGGTGGCCCGTGACCGGCTTCAGGTGCTCCTGGCACATGAACGCAGCGTCCTCGGCAAGTCCGATCTGATTGCGACGTTGCAGGAAGAAATCCTTGCGGTGATTGCAAAGCATATTTCGGTCGATCGCGACGCCGTGCAGATAAAGTTGGACCGTGGAGCATCGGTTTCCATGTTGGAGATCGATGTCGAAGTGCCGGCGCCCCCCGCTAACAAGCCTTCCGGTACATCAGGGCCATCCGTTCCAGCATCAGTGTAGCGCAAAAGCAGGGCCGCGACACGCGGCCGCGGCCCCGTTCTGCTTAGCCCTGGTCGCTGTGTCCCAGGGTAACACCAACGAACACCGGCTGTCCGTTGCGAATGACCCGCAACGCCAGTGCATGATCGTTACCGTTCATCGCAGTCCGCATCGCTTTCGCAGCCTCCGACGGCGAATTCACCGGCTGCGTGCCAACGCCAACGATTACGTCACCCGGTTGTAATCCCGCAGCCTCAGCCGGAGATCCCGGGCGGACGTTGCGCACGACAGCACCCTGCGTTCCCTCTGGCACATCGAGCTGATTGCGCAGGTCCGGCGACAGCGGGGCCAAAGCCAGGCCGATTTGGGCATGGTGTTCGCCGGCGTGGTTTTCACCGTTGCTGGCAGTTTGCTCATTCGGCAATTGGCCAACCTTGACCGTGACGTCCCTGGTCTGGCCGTTACGCAGAATGGTCAGGTGCGCCTCATCGCCCGGCTGCACGTTGGCAACATTGACGGCGAGTTCACGCGGCCCGTCGATCTTGGTCCCATTCACCGCGGTAATAACGTCTCCGGGCTGCAATCCCGCCTTGGAGGCTGGGCTGTCGGGCTGGATGCCGGCCAGCAAGGCACCCGCGTGCTGCTGCAGATGCATCGCCTGGGCAGTCGTGGGCGTGATCTCCTGCGCTTCGACGCCGACATAGCCGCGCACGACATGGCCGGTCTTTTCAAGCTGCGCGGCGACGGTGCGGATCATGTCGGACGGTATCGCAAAACCAATGCCGACCGACCCACCGGTCGGTGACAGGATCGCCGTGTTCATGCCGATGACCTTGCCGTCCTGTGTGAACAGCGGACCGCCGGAGTTGCCTCGGTTAATCGGCGCATCAACCTGGATGAACTGGTCGTACGGGCCGTCACCGATGTCACGGCTGACCGCCGAGACAATGCCAGCCGTGACTGTTCCGCCCAACCCGAACGGGTTGCCCATGGCAACGACCCACTCACCCGGCTTCACATCCCGTGAGTTGCCGAGCTGGATGAACGGCAGGGGATGACCGGCGTCGACCTTGAGTACGGCGATATCAGTACGGGGATCGGTGCCGATGACTTTGGCCGGGAGCACGGTGCCGTCGTCCAGTGTGATGCTGACGCTGCGTGCGCCCTTCACTACGTGGTTATTGGTGACGATCGTCCCATTGGCATTGATAATGAAACCGGAACCGCGAGCCTCAATCGCATGCGGCCGCTGCTGCGGTGCGTTCGGAACCATCTGGCTGATCGGGAACGGCAACTGCGGCATCT
>DAICYU010000307.1 GCA_027311485.1 Acetobacteraceae bacterium | reverse complement strand
AAAGCTGCGGTGCACCGCAGTTCCAGGGAGAACTGACAAAATGATTTCGACACGCCGAACCCTTATTGGGGGCGCTGCCGCCACGACTTTGCTGCCGTTGGCGCGGCCGCGCGCCGAGGGACGCACAAAGATCGTCATCGGCGTGCTGACGGACCTGTCCGGCACCTATCGCGACAATACCGGACCGACCTCGGTGGCTGCCACCCGCCTGGCGGTGGAAGAAATGAAACCACATCTCGATTGTGACGTCGAGGTGATCACCGCCGACCACCAGAACAAGCCCGACGTCGCGGCCTCGATCGCGCGGCAATGGTTCGACAGCGGCGTCGATGTAGCCGCAGACGTGCCGACATCGTCAGTGGCGCTTGCGGTCGCCCAGGTCGCCAAGGAAAAGGACAAGATCCATCTGAACGCATCGGCGACCGTATCGTCCCTGACTGATCAGCAATGCAGCCCAAATACAATCGTATGGAGCTTTGACACCTACGAAAACGCCCACTCCACCGGTGGCTCACTGGTGGCGCAGGGCTTCAAGTCCTGGTACTTCATCACCGCCGACTACGCGTTCGGCCAGTCGCTGGAAACGCTCACCGCCGATGTCGTGAAGAAGGGCGGCGGTCAGGTGAAAGGCGTGCTGCGCTATCCGTTCCCCGACACAACCGATTTCTCGTCCTATCTGGCGCAGGCACAGGCCAGCGGCGCGCAGGTCGTGGCGTTCGCCAATGCCGGCCTGGATACCGAGAACTGCATCAAGCAGGCGGCAGAATTCGGCCTGAACAAGACCAACAAGCTGGCGCCGCTGCTGATGTTCATCCAGAACCCGCACGCGCTGGGAACGCAGATCTGCGGCGGCCTGCTGACCACCGAAACGTTCTACTGGGACCTCAACGACGGCACCCGGGCATTTACCAAGCGCCTGCTGGCGCTTAGCAAGCTGAACAACTATCCGAACCAGGCGCAGGCGAGTTCTTACAGCTCTACGCTGCATTACATGAAGGCTGTGGCCGCCATGGGTGGTGCCGCGGCAAAGAAGAGCGGCCGGGCCGCGATTGCGAAGATGAAGGCGATGCCGACTCAGGACGACGCCTTCGGCCCGGGGCGTGTGCGCGCCGATGGACGGGGCGAATTCCCTGCCTACCTGTTTCAGGTGAAGACGCCGCAGGAAAGCAAGAGCGAGTGGGATCTCTATAAGCTGGTCCGGACCTCTCCACCGTCGGAAGTGCTGCACCCGCTCAATCCGGCGTGCAACTTTCCAGTGGGCTGACGGATGGCGGGATGAGCCAGGCGGCGGGGTGATCCGATCACCCCGCCGGCATGATTACTCGGCGGCCTGAACGACCGGGCTGTACTTCTCGATCCACTCCCGGCCGAGCCGAACGGCTTCGTCGGGGGTCAACCAAGACCAATCGGCGCCGCGGGAGCGAACCGCGACCCAGACGGTTTCGCCATGCACGTGCTCTTCGACCGCGAGCGGCGTGGAGTGCGACATAATCATGTCCTTACGTAACGAATTGCAAAGGTCGGGCGGCTTGCTGCGCCTGGATGGCGAGCGATCGTGTTAGCACACATCTATGTGTTTTGCCGGCATCGTGATGATGTGCGCCGTATTCCTGCCGCAAAGTCGCAGCGCGTCGCAACAGAAAAATTGGGTACGCCGCTGCAGGCGTGAGTATGTGGCGCGCATTTAATGATCGTGCGCTACAATCGCATCCGATGAAGCTGGCCGTTTTTGCCACCGCACCGGCACCGGTGTGCCCGCGCCAGCACCGCTGATGATTCCGTCTACGGCCCACGATCGCCAACACCCCGCGGCTATGGGCCGCGACTCGTCCACGCCGTTGCCGCGTCGGTGCGTTTGCGGGTGAAGCCTTTGAGAGATGGATTGCTTCGAATTTTCGTAATTGCGAATCTACGAAGATAAGTATATAAATCCAGCCTGTGGGGTATCGACTCGCCCAACTCACATAATTGCCGGGAGGAATGGTCCCAATGGCCGAAGTTGTCGTTCTAGGTGCCGGATTGGGGGGCACGCTCGCCGCCTACGAACTTGCTGCACAGCTGCGGCCGGAAGACCGGCTCACGTTGATCGGAGAGCGTGACAGCTTTGAATTCACGCCGTCCAACCCATGGGTTGCCGTCGGCTGGCGAAAGCCGGATGACGTGCGGGTAGACCTCGGCCGCGCGACCCAGCGGCATAAAATCAAGTTCAGGACGGAAGGCGCGACCCGCGTCCACCCCACCGAGAACCGTGTGGAACTCCGGGGCGGCGAGGCTGTGCCATATGACTACCTCGTCATTGCCACCGGACCCGAGCTTGCTTTCGACGAAATCCCGGGTTTCGGGCCAGAGGCGAACACGCAGTCCGTTTGCCAGACCGGGCATGCCGAGCAGGCTTTTGCCGCGGTGGACCGGCTAGCGAAAATGCCGGGGCCGGTGGTCATCGGCGCGGTGCAAGGCGCGTCGTGCTTCGGCCCGGCCTATGAGTTCGCCTACATCCTGGATACCGAATTGCGCCGCCGGCGTGTCCGCGACCGCGTTCCGATGACCTTTGTCACCTCGGAGCCGTATATCGGGCATCTCGGGCTGGACGGAGTAGGCGACACAAAAAGCCTGATGGAGAGCGAATTCAGGCAGCGCCACATCAAGTGGATCACCAATGCCATGGTGGATGACGTCGCCGCCGGGTCCATGACGGTGCGGGAGGTGGCGGAAGACGGATCGGCGCACGCCACCCATAACCTGCCGTTCAGCTTCGCCATGCTGCTGCCGTCGTTCCGCGGCGTTGCGGCAGTGCGCGGCATCCAAGGCCTAGTCAATCCGCGCGGCTTCGTGGTGGTGGATGACCATCAGCGCAATCCCACCTTCCCGAATGTCTTCGCAGTGGGCGTGTGCGTCGCCATTGCCGCGGTCGGCAAGACACCGGTTCCCGTCGGCGTGCCCAAGACGGGCTTCATGATCGAATCCATGGTGACCGCCACCGCATTGAACATCGGCGCGCTGCTGCGCGGTCAGCAGCCACACGCACGCCCGACCTGGAACGCGGTATGCCTGGCTGACTTCGGCGATGGTGGCGTGGCGTTCGTCGCACAGCCGCAGATCCCCCCGCGCAACGTCAACTGGGCGTCGAAGGGCAACTGGGTCCATATGGCGAAGGTCGGGTTCGAGAAATATTTCATCCGCAAGATTCGCACCGGCGAAAGTGAGCCGTTCTACGAGCGCTTCCTGCTCAAGCAGCTCAATATCCAGAAGCTCAAGGAACCAGTCATGGACTCAACGGATACGCGGGTCTGACGGAGTATGCGCGCGCCCCGCTGGAGCATGCGGGGTTGCATATCATGGCACGGCGGGGGACATGCCCCCGCCGGCCCCTGGTTTCTGACTACGGTAGAACCTTACCGGGATTCATGATCCCCACCGGGTCGATCGCGGCCTTGATCCGTTGCATCAGCGCCAGCTCCGCCCCGCCCCGCCAGTCCGGCATCATATACGGTTTCAGCTTCCCGATCCCGTGCTCGGCCGAGAAACTGCCGTCGAATTTCCGCACAACCGCGTTCACCGCGTCCATGATCGCGTGGTCCTGGGCCAGGAACCACGCAGCCTCCGCCGCAACCGGCTGTTCCAGGTTGAAGTGAATATTGCCGTCACCCATGTGCCCGAACGGGACCATTCGAACACCGGGCATCAAAGCCTCACAGGCAGCCGTGGCTTCCCGAATGAACGCCGGCACCTTGGAAACCGGCACGGACACATCGTTCTTCACACTCGCGCCCTCGCGCTTCTGCGCTTCCGAGTGCTCCTCCCGCAGTTTCCAGATCGCCGCGCGCTGGGCATCGGATTCGGCGATCGCCGCATCCAGCACGATGCCGTCTTCCAGCGCCTGTTCCAGCACCTGTTCCAACATGTCCCGCAGCCCCGCTTGCGGGCGAGGCGTCGCCAGTTCCACCAGCACATAAAACGGTGCCGGTTCCGCCAGCGGCAGCACCGCGCCCGGAATGTGCTTGAGGACAAAGGACATGCCAAGGCCCGACATCAGCTCAAACGCACTGATGGACGCCGCATCATGCGCCTGGAACCGCGTGAACAGCGTCAGCGCCGCTTCGGGGCCATCCACCGCGCACAACGCCACGGCGATCTCCTTCGGCTGCGGCACGAGTTTCAGCACGGCTGCTGTGATAATACCCAGCGTGCCCTCGGCACCGACGAACAACTGCCGCAGGCAGTAGCCGGTATTGTCCTTGCGTAGTCGTCGCAGCCCGTTCCACACCGTGCCGTCCGGCAGCACAACCTCCAGCCCAAGCACCATGTCGCGCGCATTGCCATAGCGCACGGTGTTGTTGCCGCCGGCATTCACGGCCAGCACGCCGCCGATCTGCGCCGACCCCTCGGATGAGATCGACAGGGGCAGCAGGCAGCCGGCATCGGCCGCCGCCGTCTGCGCGGCCTTCAGCGTCACCCCGGCCTCGACCGTCAGCGTCATGTCGGCCGGGTCCATGTCGCGGATACGGTTCAGCCGAGCGGTGCTGATGATGATTTCCGTGCCGTCTTCGGCGGGGACGGCGCCGCCGACCATGGACGTGTTGCCACCTTGCGGCACAACCGGCGTCCCGGACGCAGCGCACAGCCGCACCACCTCGGCCAGTTCGGCGGTGGAGCCCGGCCGCACCACCGCTTGGGTGCTGCCCTTGTAGAGGCGCCGCCAATCCTGAGTGTACGGGGCGGTGTCGGTCGCGTCCGTCAGCAGGCCGCGATCACCGACCACGGCGCGCAGCGAATCCAGAAGCGAGACGGTGGGGACGGCGGTATCGGGCATGGTCAAGTTCCTTTCCCCTTGCACATACCCCGTCATGTCCGCCGTTGCACCCCTGCCCGCTGGCATTGCCGATCCGGCGGCAACCTGGCAGGCGGGGCGTCGCGCCTGCCTGACCTGCTACCCGGGAATTCGGACCGGCATCGACCGGAAGCCGTGAATGAAACCGGAGTAGGTGCGCTTTGCCTCCCCCACCACTTCGATCATCGGGAACCGCGCCAGGATTTCTTGCCACAGGATCTTCAGCTGCAGCTCGGCCAGACGGTTTCCGACGCAACGATGGATGCCGAAGCCGAATGACAAGTGCTGCCGCGGGCGGGCGCGGTCGATGATGAACGCATCCGGGTTTTCGATTGCGTCCGGGTCCCGGTTGCCGGAGACGTAATACATGGCGACCTTGTCGCCGGCCCTGATCGTCTTGCCGCCCAGTTCCGTGTGGCGCGTGGCGGTTCGCCGCATATAGATCACCGGCGTCACATAGCGGATGATCTCCGGCACCAGTGTCTCCACCAGTGCAGGATTGTCGTGCAGCTTGCGATATTGATCCGGGAATTGGTTCAGCGCCAGCAGCCCCCCGGTCATGGAGTTCCGGGTGGTGTCGTTGCCGCCGACGATCAGCAGGAACGCCGCGACGATCAGAGCCGCCAGCCACCCCTGCATCACGAGCGACAACGCAAGAACCGCGGACGTCAGCAGAACGCCGATCATGAAGAGCAGCACCACCAGGGCGCCCG
>DAICYU010000306.1 GCA_027311485.1 Acetobacteraceae bacterium | reverse complement strand
AGCTTCAGCGGAAAATGCGCCGCCAACGGCTGGCCATGATAGCGTCCAGTCAGCAGCGCGACCGATGACCAGAATGCGGTGATCTTGGCGATGTGATGCTCCCAGTCCGTCACCCCGTCGAACAGGGGTCCGATCATCTCATCCCGCCGAGCGGTATCGTAGAAGGTGCGGACCAGTCGCTCCAGGATGGCGTCGCTCAGACCCGTCGCCGCCTGGATCTCCCGCGTGATCGCAGCGCGGCGTTCGGCGTTTTCCGGGTGCGGGATCGATGGTACTGCGGTCATGACCACTCAGTCTCCAATCAGATCGGCGAAGGCAGGATGCTTCCGGATGTATCCCGCGATGAAGGTGCACTCGGGCACGAGCCGAAGCTGGCGCCGCCTGATGTCGTCCAGCACGGCCTTGGCCAGCGTTGACCCGACGCCGCGGCCCGACAGCGCCTGAGGTACCTCGGTATGAACCAGGGTAATCCGCTCGCCAGCCAGGGTGCCAGCCAGGGTGTAGGTCACGAACGCCGTCTCTCCGTCGATGACCATCTCATAGCGGCTGCGTGCCGCATTGTCGGTGAGCTCAGGCATGACAGGACTCCGTCTCAGGCATGATGCCACTGGGGGTGCCACGGGCGATACCACCGGGCATCCCATTGGGCATGAACGGCAGAATCGGCAGAAGGTCGCCTTGCCGTACATCGGTGGTCGAGGCCGGCAGGAACGCGAAACCGGTTGCCACTAGCAGCGGCGCCAGCCGTCCTGATCCGTCAGGTCCCGCCCGCTCCGCCCATATGCAAGCCCCGCGCTGCGTCAGGCGCGTGGCGATGAACTCGGCCCGTCCGGGCCTGCGATGGAGATCGAACCCGGCATGACCGCGCAGCGGAACCGGGACGGCCGAGCCGCCCAGGCGCGCCAGCAGCGGCCGGATGAAGGCAAATGCGCCGGCCAGTGCCGCCTGCGGATTGCCCGGCAGCCCGATGAACACGGCACCGCCCAGCCGCCCGGCCGCGAGCGGCTTGCCCGGCTTCATCGCCACCTTCAGCACCGCCAGGTCGCCGCCCAAGGCGTGCAGCGCGGCCCGGACGTGATCCTCATCGCCGACCGAGATGCCGGCGGTCGTCACCACAAGATCGGTGTCCGCGGTCGCTGCGCGCAGGGTAGCCTGCATCGACGCGGCGTCGTCGGCAACCACCGGGGCCGGCCTGACCGAGGCGCCCCAGGCGGTCAGCAGCGCGGTCAGCATCGGCAGGTTGGAGTCATGGATCTGCCCTGTCGCGAGCCGTGTCCCGGCGGAGCGCAATTCCCGTCCACTCGACAGCAGGGCGATACGCGGACGGCGGCGCACAGCCACCGTTGCGATGCCTTGCCCGGCCAGCACGGTCACATGGCGCCAATCCAACCGCGTGCCCGCCCAGATCAGCTCGGCTCCGACCGCAATATCCTCGCCGCGGCGGCGCACGTTCGTGCCGGGGGGCGGTACGGCCGTCAGATGGATGAGATCGCCGTTACGGTGGACATACTCCTGCGCGATGACGGCATCGGCGCCGGCGGGCAGCGGTGCGCCGGTCAGGATACGGTGCGTGCCCCCCGGTAGCAGGTGGCCCGGGGCTTCACCGGCCGTGGTGCGGCCGGTCATCGGAACCATGGCGCCTGGTATCAGCGCCGCGCTGCGCACCGCATATCCGTCCATGGCCGATTGGTCGAACCCGGGCAGGTCCAGGCGTGCCGTGACCGGCTCTGCCAGAACCCGCCCGATGCAGTCGGCGACGGCGACCCGCTCGACCGGCAGCCGGCCATCGGCCAGTCCGAGGACACGGTCGAGGGCGTCCTCGAATGCCAGGTTCCCGGACGTGCAACCGAACGCCGGAACGATCGCGTTCATGCATGGCTCCGGCTGATGCGGACCCGCACCGGGTCGGGGAAGGCGTAGTCCAGAAGGCGTTCGACCGCCGCAATGCCGGGCTGCGGCGAGTTTCGCATCAGTCCCAACAGATCGAGCCAGATCTCCTCGGTACCATGGTCGAGCAGGTGGCATACCTTGGCGGCGATCAGGGCGCCGGCCGGGATGCCGTCGGCTGCGGCGGCATCCCGGATGCGCGCGAGGGTGTCCGGCCGGCCGACGGCGACGACGACTGTCTCGGCCGTCTCGGCAGCGGTCAGGTCGCCAACGATGTCTCCAAGCATTGCGGTCTCCTATTGCACCAGGGGGGATGCGGCGCCCGGCATGTCGAAGCCGGTGATTCGCGCCTGTCCCGCCAGCAAGGCCACGTATTGCGCCACGGCCCTGCGCCACGCGCTTTCTTCCAGATAGGCGGCGATACGGTCGCGCACGTGCTCGAACGGCAGCGTCTGGCCCGCGACCTTGCGATCGAGGCGGAGAACATGCACCCCGTAGGGCGTGCGGACCGGCGCGGGGCAGAGTTGCCCGGCTTCCAGTGCCAGCATTGCTGTTTCGAACGCCGGTGTCGTATCGCCGCGCGCCACCTGGCCAAGACGCCCTCCGTCCGTGGCCGAGGGGCAGTCGGACAGCGCGCGGGCCATGCTCTCGAAGCAGTTCGGCGCCGTCGTCACGTCGGCCAGCACCGCTTCGGCCTGCTCCAGCGCCCGGGCGTACGCGGCTTTGTCCGACGGGTCCGCCTTGAACAGGATATGCAGCGGCTCGAACAGATCGAGGCTGCGGAAGCGCGCCAGATTCGCCTGGTAGTAGCGGCGACAGTTGGCCTCATCGGCGGTGGGTGTCCGCACGTCGGCTTCCAGCAATGTCCGGATCAGGGCTTCGTCCTGGGTTTCACGCAGGCCATCGACTGTTTGCGGTTCGGCGGCCA
This sequence comes from Acetobacteraceae bacterium, assembly GCA_027311485.1. Taxonomy (GTDB): domain Bacteria; phylum Pseudomonadota; class Alphaproteobacteria; order Acetobacterales; family Acetobacteraceae; genus Rhodopila. The sequence goes on along the minus strand of DAICYU010000306.1, from coordinate 2,749 downwards.
GCCCCAGCGTGCGGGCACGCTGCAGCAGCAGCTGGCGAACCACCAGGGCGCGGGTTGCCTCCTCCCACGCTTGCTTCGGCGACTCGCCGGCGTGGTTCTGCACCTCCCGGGCGATGTCGGTGCTGGCGATCACCGCGTCGTTGACGGCGATGGCCGTAGGCGTGGACGTTCTGAGGGTCACGGTGCGCATGGCTCAGTCATCTCCGGCTGCGGTCTGCGGCTGGCGAGCGCCGATGGGGCTCAGCGCGGCATTGATGGCGGCGACCGATTCGGATTCGGCGGGCCGGCGTACCATGGTCCGCCGGGTGCGCACGACCTGATAGCCGGGACGGCCGAGGTACCAGACCGGCGCGCTCCAGACATGCACCAGCCGGGTGAAGGGGAACACCAGAAAGACGGTCATGCCCAGGAACAGGTGGCACTTGAAGATCGGGTTCACGTCGGCAATCAGCGCGGCGGCGCCCGGATGCAGCGTCAGGATGCCCTGCGCCCAGTTCATGAACTTGACCATCTCATGCCCGTCCAGGTGATTGGCCGAGACCGGGATGGTCATCAGTCCCAGCGTGAGCTGCACCCACAGCAGCAGCAGGATGGCAGTGTCGCCGAAGCTGGACGTGGCGCGGATGCGGGCGTCGAACAGCCGCCGGTGCGCCAGCATGGCGATGCCGATCCAGCACGCCACGCCGGCGACGCCGCCGACGGTCATCGCCAGCAATTGCTTGAAGGTGTGGCTGATGCCCAGCGCATCGAACACCGCCACCGGGGTCAGCAAGCCAACGAGGTGGCCGCAGAAGATCGCCAGGATGCCGACGTGGAAAAGGTTCGATCCCCACAGCATCTGCCGGCGCCGCAGCAACTGGCTGGACCCGGTCCGCCAGGTGTATTGCGAGTGGTCGAACCGCAGCAGGCTGCCAAGCAGGAAGACGGTGAGCGCGACGTAGGGATACCAGCCATACAGCGCGTTGTTCAGCCAGATGCTCATGTGTGTGTCTCCTCAGGCTGCGGTCGCATCGTGGGATGCTGCGCGCAGGCGGGTCCGCAGCCGGTCCGTGCCGCATCCGTCCATGGCCTCGCCCGGGCCGAAGCGGACCGCGGCTTCCTCCCAGAGGGCATCCAGCGCGGCCAGGTCGGTCGGATCCTCGTCGGGAATGTCGGAGGCGCCGACCGCTGGCGCCTGGGCCAGTTCGGCGATTGCTTCCATCACCGCGGCGTATCCCGCGTCACGCTTCGCCAGCCGGTCGGCCAATGCCCGCAGGATCGCGGCGGGTTCGGCCAGCAGCGCCTGCGCCTCGGCCACCGGCAGAAGCGAGAGGAATTCCAGGAACAACGGCAGGAAGTCAGGCAGCTCGCCTGCCGTCATGTCCAGCCCGTGGCTGCCATACAGCGTGATCAGGTCCGCCATCGCCTGGCCCCGGTCACGGCTTTCGCCGTGCACATGCTCAAACAGATGCAGGGACACGGCGCGCCCGCGGTCGAACAGGTCAACATAGCGGGCCTGGAGGTCGTAGATGTCGGCGTTTGCCAGGTCCTGCAGCAACCCGTTCAAGGCCGCGCGGTGGGGCGCGGGCAGCAGAGCCTCGGCCGCCAGCGAATCGGCGATCTGCTGAGCCGCCGCCTGCAACGCTGCGGTCGGGTAGGACAGCAGGGCGCCGAGCGCCCGGTATGTGCGGGCCATTATTCGACCTCCATCGGGGTCTTGGCCTTGGGCTGCTTCTGCGCGAACAGGTTGAAGCCGGTTTTGCCGGAGCAGCCGTCACCAAAGGAGAAGCCGCAGGACCCGCGCAATTGGTAGGTGTCCTCGCCGGTTTCGCGATGCGCCGTCGGGATGACGAACCGGTCCTCATAGTTGGCAATCGCCATCAGGCGGTACATGTCCTCGATGTCGTTGCCGGACAGGCCGACGCGTTCGGCCAGCCCGTCATTGATGACGCCATCGACGGTCTTGGCGCGCATATACGCCCGCATCGCCAGCATCCGCTCCAGCGCCTGATGGATCGGGCCGGTGCGGCCCGCGGTCAGCAGGTTGGCGAGGTAGCGGAGCGGGATCCGCAAGGATTTCACGTCGGGCAGGCCGCCGACCTCACCCAGATCGCCCTTCGCGGCGGCGGACTGAATGGGCGACAGCGGCGGCACGTACCAGACCATCGGCAGCGTGCGGTATTCCGGATGCAGCGGGAAGGCGATCTTCCAGTCCATCGCCATGCGCCATACCGGTGAGCGCTTCGCCGCTTCCAGCCAGGCGTCGGAGATGCCGTCGGCCCGCGCCTGTGCCTGGACCCGTGGATCGAACGGGTCGAGGAAGATCTTCAACTGGGCTTCGTACAGGTCGCCTTCGTCCGGTGTCGCGGCGGCCTCGGCGATCCGGTCGGCGTCATACAAGACCACGCCCAGGTAGCGGATACGGCCGACGCAGGTTTCCGAGCACACGGTCGGCAGGCCGGCCTCGATGCGCGGGAAGCAGAAGGTGCACTTCTCCGACTTGCCGGAAGACCAGTTGTAGTAAACCTTCTTGTAGGGACAGCCGGAGATGCACATGCGCCAGCCGCGGCACTTGTCCTGATCCACCAGCACGATGCCGTCTTCCTCGCGCTTGTAGATAGCGCCGGACGGGCAGGCGGCGGCGCAGGTGGGATTCAGGCAGTGCTCGCACAGCCGCGGCAGATACATCATGAAGGTGTTTTCAAAGGCGCCGTAGATGTCCTTCTGCACGCCCTCGAAATTGCTGTCCTGGCTGCGCTTGCTGAACTCC
>DAICYU010000305.1 GCA_027311485.1 Acetobacteraceae bacterium | reverse complement strand
GTCCTGCCTGGCATCCGGCGCTGACCCGACCGCACGAGACATGCTGACCGACCTACCCAATGTCCTGACACTTTCACGACTTGCGGCGATCCCGCTGATCGTGGCCCTGGCCGCGCTGCAAACCCCCGGCGGCGACCTGGCCGCTTGCGCGCTGTTCACGGTGGCGTCGATCACCGATTACCTGGATGGCAAGATCGCCCGGTCCCGCCAGCAAGGGTCGGATCTCGGCCGCATGCTGGACCCAATCGCCGATAAACTGCTGGTCGGCGCCACGCTCATGGTGCTGGTCGGCCAGCACCGCATGTCCCGGCTCGGCCTGTATCCTGCAATTGTCATAATTCTGCGGGAAATCCTGGTCAGCGGGCTGCGCGAATATCTGGCGGGCTGGAAAGTCGGTCTGCCGGTGTCGCAGCTGGCAAAATGGAAGACCGGTTTTCAGATGACCGCGCTGGGCATGCTGCTGGCCGGGGACACCGCTGCGCCGCTGGTGCATCTGCAATTCATTCCGGTGGCCGCGGCAGGTGAAGCCCTGCTGTGGATCGCCGCGCTGCTGACCCTGATCACCGGCTGGGACTACCTGACCGCGAGCTGGCGGCACATATCCGCCATCCCGGCCCGCCGTGTCCGGGAAACCGAGCCGGAGTAGCGGCCCGGGACAACCCGGCGGCAGTTAATCAACCGCTGCCGGCAACGGATCGTCCAACTGCCTCCGAGCGGACTCCACAGCACGGCGCAGCATGTCCGGCCCGCGGGAGGTGCCCTCCAGCAGCAGCATATGAACGTCATGAATCCCGATGGTGTGCAGCACCGCACGCAAATACGGCGTCAGGAAATCGGGCTGCGGCGGCGTACCGCCGGGTGAGGGGCTGCTGAACCATCCGCCGGAGGCAACGACGACGAATACCGGCCGGTCGCGCAACTGGCCCACCTTTCCGGATGGCGTGCTGGCGAACGTCCGGTGAATGCGCACGACCTGGTCGATCCAGGCCTTCAGCACGGCCGGCGGGCCGTAATTGTGCATCGGCGTGGCAATCACCACCGCATCCGCCTGTTCCAGTTCCACGATCAGCGGCTCGGAGCAGGGAAACGCATCAGCCGGCGCCTGCGGGTTCAGGATCGCGGAACAGAAATCCGCATCGACGAACGGCGGCGGTGACGCGGCGAGATCGCGATGCACGACGGTGGCGGCGGGATGGTGTTTGGCCAGCCGGTCCAGCACCTCCGTCGCGAAGGTCCGGCAGACCGATGCCGGCCCTTTTGGACTGCACGACAAATACAGTATCGTCCGCATCGATCAGTCCAACTCCATGCCGAACCGCAGGGACGCCGGCAACATGCCATAGCGGAAGTAGAATCTCTGCCCCAGCAGGTTATCCAGCCCGGTATCCAGCGTCAGCCGCCGGCAACCCGCGGCGCGGGCCTGCTGGGCCACCGCGTCCAGCAGGATGGCCCCATAACCGGACCGGCGGCAGTGTTCCGCAACCACGAGGTCGTCCACATAGCAGAAGCGGCCCCTGATGAGGTTTTCCTGCATCCGGTAGCCGGCGGCGCCGACCAACGCGTCACCGGACCAGGCGGCGAGCAGATGATAGCCCTGCCCGAACTGCCGCGTCACACGCTCGGTCAGTTCCGCCACGCCGGTCAGCTGCGGCCGCAGCGTCCGCATCACCGGAAAGCAGGCCGCGATCTCGGCGGCTGATCGGACCGGACGGATCGCGATGCTCATGCCGCCCCCGGCGGCTGCAGGGCGCCACCGATGGCGACCCGGTTCCACAGATTGATCTGGCCAACCAGCAGCGTCAGGTTCGCGATCTCGGTCGGGGAGAACGCGGCGCACAGGCGGTCATACGCCGCATCCGGCGCGCCGTCCGTGGCAACGCGCGTCAGATGCTCGGTCCAGCCCAGCGCGGCGCGTTCCCGTTCGGTGTAGAAGGGCACCTCCCGCCAGGCGTTCAGCAGGTACAGCCGCTGCTCGGTTTCGCCATTCTTCCGCGCGTCCCGGCTGTGCATATCCAGGCAGAAGGCGCACCCGTTGATCTGGGAGGCGCGCATCTTCACCAACTCGACCAGCGATTTTTCCAGCCCGCTTTCACGCAGACAGGCCTCGACGCCCAGCAACGCGCGGTAGGCTTCGGGCGCAAGTGCGTGCAAGGCGGCTCTTTTCCGATCCAACATGGCATCTTCCTTCGTTTCAGGCTCGCCTAGGAAGCGCCTGTGGTGGCATACCGTGAAGGGCCAAGAACGGGGCGATTGACTGGTCCATGCCGCTCAACATCACGCTCGACAAGGAACAGGCCGAGCCGCTGTTCCTGCAGATCGCGGCCCGTGTGCGAACCGCGATTGCCACCGGCCATATCACGCCCGGCGCCCGGCTGCCTTCGGCGCGGGTGCTGGCAGCGCAACTGGCCGTCGCGCGCGGCACGGTTGATGCGGCCTATGCGCTGCTGGCTGGAGAGGGCGCGATCATCACCCGTGGGTCGGCCGGCACGGTGGTATCCGGCAGCGGCGAACGGATCGTCCTGGCCGAACCCACCCCGTTCATGTTCAGCCCGGAAGCCGCTGCCCGGCCGAAGCCGCTGCCGTTCCAAATGGGCCTGCCGGCGCTGGACGCCTTCCCGCGCAAGCTCTGGTCCAATTTGATTGTCCAGGCCGCGCGCGGCCTGCAGCCCGCCGACATGGCGAACACCGACCCCATCGGGCTGCCGGCGTTGCGGCACGCCGTTGCCGGTTACCTCGCTGTCGCCCGCGGCATACGCTGCTCACCGGCGCAGGTGCTGATCACCGCCGGCTTTCAGGGCGCCTTGGCACTGGTACGCCATGTCCTGCTTCGGCACGGCGACCCGGTCTGGTTGGAGGACCCCGGCTACATCAACACGCGCCAGGCGCTGGAGGTTGGCGGCGCGCGCGTGGTGCCGGTCCGGGTGGACGCGGACGGGCTGCGCGTCGCATCCGCCGTGGCCGCCGCGCCCGCCGCCAAGCTGGCGGTGGTGACACCGACCCACCAGTGCCCCACCGGCGTCGCACTGTCCCTGCCCAGGCGGCTGGAGTTGCTCGCCTGGGCGACGGACGCCGGATCGTGGGTGCTGGAGGACGATTATGACAGTGAGTTCCGCTACACCGGGCGGCCCTTGCCATCGCTGAAAAGCCTCGATCGCGGACAGCGCGTGCTCTACGCGGGCACGTTCAGCAAGGTGCTGTTCCCATCGCTGCGCCTGGGCTACCTGGTCGTGCCGCCGGAACTGTCCGTCGCGTTCCAGCGCGCCGCGCGCCTCACCACACTTGGCCTGCCCGTGCTGGAACAGCTTGTCACCGCGCTGTTCCTGGAAAAGGGCCATTTCGCCCGGCACATCCGCCGCATGCGCATGCTATATGCCGAACGCCGCCGCGCCTTGGCCACGGCCCTGGAAGCGGCGATCGGCACGCATGCCTCCGTCGAGATGGCGGCCGGCGGCATGCACCTGCTCGTTCGTTTGCCAGCCTCGGCGAACGACTCAGCGCTGGTGAAGCGCGCGCAGGCTGCCGGCCTGGCCCCGTCGGCGCTATCGTCGCTGTCCATCGCCCACGATGCGGGCCAGGGTTTGCTGCTGAGCTTCGCCAACATCCCGGCCGAGGACGCCGCCGCCAGCGCCGGCCAGGCGGCTGCGATCCTCGATCCAGGCTGAATCCCGACAAACGCCGCGCCCGCCGCTGCTCATCTGGCCCGCTTTTTGCTGCGCGGCCCGATGAAGAGGCAACATCAGGCTCGGAGCAACCCATTGACACCTACGATCCGATCACCGCGCACCCATAAGGGCAGCCGTTCCGCCGGCATGGCCTGGGTTGAATGCGGGAGCGCATCCGGGTCCTTCACCGACCGAGAGTCCCAATCGTGATTCGCCGCCTGGCAAGGGCGCTGCCTGGCAAACGGTCAGTTGCCACCTCCCTCAACACGCGGGTCCTGCCCTATCTTCAGGCAGCTCCACTGGCACTGATCCTGGTGGTCTTCCTGCTGCTACCGATGTGCGCGTTGGTCGTTGTCAGCTTCTTCGACTACGACAGCGTCCAGATCATCCCGGCGTTTGAGTTCACCAACTATACCGATGTCCTCTGGTCCGCCGTGACCTGGGAGACGTATCTGAACACGCTGCGCTACACGGTGATCGTCTGGGCCGTCACCACTGTGCTGGGCTTCATCGTCGCCTATGTGCTGGCGTTCGAAATCCGCAGCCGCGTCACGCAGATGGTGCTGTTTCTGGTCTGCACGGTGCCATTCCTGACCAGCAACATCATCCGCATGATCTCCTGGATTCCGTTTCTCGGCCGCGAAGGATTGCTGAACACGGCGTTGCTGCGCCTGGGCCTGATCCATCAGCCGCTGGCGTTCCTGCTGTTCTCGGACTTCGCCGTCGTGCTGGCCTATACCCACCTTTACACGCTGTTCATGGTGACGCCGGTCTTCAATACGATGATGCGGATCGACCGGCGACTGATCGAAGCCGCGCTGGACGGCGGCGCCGGCTGGTGGCGTATCATGACCAACGTTATCATTCCGCTGTCCAGATCGGGCATCGCCATCGGATCGATCTTCGTGGTCACGCTGGTGATGGGCGACTTCGCCACCGTACGGCTCATGAGCGGCGGACAAAGCGCCTCGGTCGGCCTGATGATCTCCAATCAGATTTCATCGCTGCAATATCCGGCGGCTTGCGCCAATGCCGTGGTGCTGCTGGCAGTGGTGCTGATCATGGTCGCCGCCATCCTGCGCATCGTTGACATCCGGAAGGAGCTGTGATGGCCGCCGCCAAGCTACGCCGGTTCATCCTGCTGGGCATCCTGGTCCTGTTCATCCTGTTCCTGTACGGCCCCACCTTGACCATCCTGGTGCTGTCGTTCCAGGGACCGGACGGCGGGCTGACATTCCCGATGAACGGCTTTTCCGTGCACTGGTTCGCCCGGCTGTTCGAGCCTCAGGCGGTCGGCGATTTCGGCGGCTCATTGACCCGCTCCGTGATCCTGGCGTCGATGGTGATGGTGGCAACCGTGGTCGTGTCCGTGTCGGCTGGCCTTGCCTTCCGGCGGCGATTCCGCGGCTCGGGCCCACTGTTCGTGCTGACGGTGGCAAGCCTGATCATCCCGTCGATCCTGGTCAGCCTGGGCGTCGGGCTCCTGTTCAACTTCCTGGGCTGGGACCCCGACTGGTACAGCTCGGCGTTCGGGGCGCAACTGACCTGGACGCTGCCGTTTGGGCTGCTGATCATGTTCGCGGTGTTCAACCGTTTCAACCCGACGTGGGAGGAAGCGGCCCGCGACCAGGGGGCGACCGGGTGGCAGAGCTTCCGCCATGTCGTCCTGCCGATCATCGCGCCGAGTGTGATCGGCATCGCCCTGTTCGGCTTCACCCTGTCCTATGACGAGTTCGCCCGCACGCTGCTGACCGCCGGCAGCGACAACACGCTGCCACTGGAAATCTTCGGCATGACGACCAGTGTGACGACCCCGGTGTTGTATGCGTTGGGAACGGTGACGACAGTGTTCTCCTTTGCGGTTATCATCGCCACGCTGAGCCTGCTGCGGTTTGTGCAGGCCCGGC
>DAICYU010000304.1 GCA_027311485.1 Acetobacteraceae bacterium | reverse complement strand
TGGAGCATGTGGCGAAGCGCCACGACCTGAAGCGCGACATGCAGTTCAACACCCGTGTCACCGGCGCCGAATTCGATGAGGCGACCGGCCTGTGGAACATCCACACCGACAAGGGCGAGACCGTCACCGCACGCTATCTGATCACCGCGGTCGGCACGCTTTCGGATACCAACATCCCACACTTCAAAGGGCTGGAGACATTCAAGGGCAAATGGTACCATACCAGCCGCTTTCCACGGGAAGGCGTTGACTTCACCGGCAAGCGCGTCGCCGTGGTCGGCACCGGTGCCACCGCGGTACAGGCGATCCCCGAAATCGCGCAGCAGGCCAAACAGCTGACCGTGTTCCAGCGCACCGCGAATTACTGTGTCCCGGCCCGCAACGGCAAGGTGGACCCCGACCGCGTCAAGGAACGCAAGGCGGATTACGACAACATCGTCAAGCGCATCCGCGAATCGTTCTTTGGCCAGGAACATTATTTCATTCCGAAGTCGGCGCTTGAAGCCACGCCCGAGGAGCGGGAGCGGGAGTTCGACCGGATGTGGGACGCCGGCGGCTTCGCCTTCTGGCTGGCCAACTACCATGACATGTTCTTCAGCCAGGAAGCCAATGACCTGTGCGCCGACTACATCAAGCGCAAGATCAGGCGAACCGTGAAGGATCCGGCCGTGGCGGAAAAGCTGATCCCCAAGGGCTACCCGTACGGGACGAAGCGGCAGCCGCTGGACAGCAACTACTATGAAACCTTCAACAAGGATAACGTGCTGCTGGTCGATGCCAGCACCGACGGCCCAATCGAGGAGATCACCGAGAAAGGGATCCGCGCCGGCGGCCGGGAATACGAGTTCGATATCATCGTCTTCGCAACCGGCTTCGACGCCATGACCGGCCCGTTGAAGGCGCTGAACCTGAAAGGCCGTGGCGGCGTGACCCTGGACAAGGTTTGGGCCGACGGGCCGCACACCTATCTGGGCATCGCCGTCGCCGGTTTCCCCAACCTGTTCACCATCACCGGGCCGCAAAGCCCCTCGGTGCTGACCAACATGCCTGTCGCGATCGAGCAGCACGTGGAGTGGATCACCGACTGCATCGACACAATGGCGAAGATGGGCAAGACGACGATCGAAGCGATGCCACAGGCGCAGGAGGAATGGGTCGCCCATGTCAATGAGGTGGTCAGCGCCACGCTGATGCCCAAGGCAAACTCCTGGTACATGAGCGCCAACATCCCTGGCAAGCCACGTGCCTTCCTGCCGTATCTCGGCCCCGAGGGCGTCGGCGGCTATCGCAAGAAATGCGATGAGATCGCCGCGAAGGGGTATGAGGGATTTGCGCTGGCCTAGCACCCGATCGTCTGACGCCGAAGGCGGAGGACGTGAATCGGGTGCTCAAACCAAGCACCCGATCGTCTGACGCCCAAGGCGGGGGACGTGAATCGGGTGCTCAAACCAAGCACCCGATCGTCTGACGCCGAAGGCGGAAGGACGTGAATCGGGTGCGGCCCATGTAGACTCGCACCTGTATCGATACGAATAATGAGAGCGGGGGGTTGAGGGGAAACCTTCAACCGACCCCGTCCTTGCGCAAAAGGGGGAAGCCATGATCGAAAACAGCTACTATTCGCAGGACGTGCACGGGCCGTTCGAACTGCACGACATCGGCAATCTGGAACTGGAGGAAGGCGGCACGATCCGTAACTGCAAGCTCGCCTACGCCACCTTCGGTTCACTGAATGCGGCGCGCGACAATGCCATCCTGATCCCGACCTGGTATTCCGGCACCAGCAAGATCATGGAGCAGGTCTATATCGGCAAAGGCCGCGCACTCGATCCGGACAAGTATTTCATTATTGTCATAAACCAGATCGGCAACGGCCTGTCGACGTCACCGCACAACACGCCCGCGCCCGCCGGCATGGGCAATTTCCCGCGCGTGCGCATCGGCGATGACGTGCGCGCGCAGCACAAGCTGCTGACGGAAATGTTCGGCCTGACGAAGCTCGCGCTGGTGGTCGGCGGATCGATGGGCGCGCAGCAGACCTACGAATGGGCCGTGCGCTACCCCGACATGGTGCAACGCGCCGCGCCGATCGCCGGCACCGCCAGGAACACCATCCACGATTTCCTGTTCACCGAGACCCTGGTTGACGCCATCACCTCCGACCCCGGCTTCAACAACGGGTTCTACACCGCGGCGGCCGATGTCAGGGACGGGTTGCTGCGCCATGCCAAAATGTGGGCGGTCATGGGCTGGAGCACCGAATTCTTCCAGCAGAACCGGCACCGCGCCCTGGGCTTCTCCTCGATGGAGGATTTCATCATCAACTTCATGTACGCCTATTTCAGCGTCATGGACCCGAACGACCTGCTGTGCCAGGCGTGGAAATGGCAGCGCGGCGATGTCAGCCGCCACACCGGCGGCGATCTGAGGGCGGCGCTGGGGCGCATCAAGGCCAAGACCTTCGTCATGCCGATGTCATCGGACATGTTCTTCCCGGTTGCCGACTGCCAGGCCGAGTGGCGGCTGATCCCGGATGCCGAGTTCCGGCCGATTGAAACCATCGACGGACACCTCGCCTTGTTCGGCGCCGACCCCAGCGTGCTCAGCCAGCTCGACCGGCACCTGAAGGAATTGCTGGCACGCGACGTCGGCATGTAAAGCGGTCCACCGTCTGGCGGGCGTTGCGCGGCGGGCGCCCGCCAGACAAAAATCGATGTCCCGGCGCGGATCGCTGCCAGGCTTCGCGATGCGGGCCACCGAAATCTTGCAGACCGGCCGGCCGGGACGGATGATCCGCCGACAGATGCGACGAAAAGGTTCATCATGAGCGTCCTGCGCGGCAACAACGGTCCCCGCTATCGCCACGATCCGGGCGACCAATCGCCCTATGAGACAATCCGGATCGACAAGCTGACACCGATCATCGGCGCCGAAATCCACGGCGTCGACCTTTCCGCCCCGATCCCCAACCACCAGATGACCGAGATCCATCGCGCGCTGGCCGACAACCTGGTGATCTTCTTCCGTGACCAGCACCTGACGGCAGAGCAGCACCTGGCATTCGGGCGCAACTTCGGCACGCTGCATATCCATCCCGCAGCCCCGCACGCCCCCGGCCATCCGGAGCTGATGATCATCCGCGCCGACAAGGACAGCCCGCGTGCCAACGGCGAAGGCTGGCACAGCGATGTGTCCTGTGACACCGAACCGCCGATGGGCAGCATCCTGTATATCCGGCAATGCCCGCCGCATGGCGGCGACACGCTGTTTGCCAATATGTATGCGGCCTATGAGGCGCTGTCGGACCGGATGAAAGCGTATCTGGATGGCCTGATCGCAGAACATGACGGCGAGGACGCATATCGCGGCACCTACAAGAACCTGGGCGTGCAGGACAAACCGGTCTATCCGCGCGCTGAACACCCGGTGATCCGCACCCATCCGGTCACCGGCCGCAAGGCGATCTACGTCAATCGCGGCTTTACCAAGCGCATCCTGGGCATTCCGCGTGATGAGAGCGCCGCGATCCTGTCCTACCTGTACAGCCTGGCCGAGGACCCGTTGTTCCAGTGTCGTTTCCGCTGGACGGAAAACGCCGTCGCCTTCTGGGACAATCGCTGCGTCCAGCATCGCGCCATGTGGGATTACTGGCCGCATACCCGATCGGGCTTCCGCGTGACCATCGCCGGTGACAAACCCTGGTGACGCGCCCTTCCGGCGTGCCACGCCCGACGGCCGTATCCGGCAGAGCGACCCCGCGCAGTCGTCAGCCCGCCGCCCCTCCCGCCAACCCGCCCCCCATCAGCGCCGACACCGCTCGGCAGGCCTTCCTGGGCTGGCTGGAGCAGGAGCGCCACGCGGCGGCCAATACTGTCGAAGCCTATGGGCATGCCCTGGCCGGTTTCCTTGGCTTTCTGACCCGCCACCTCGGCGGCGAACCCAGCCTGACGGCCCTGGCCGATCTGCAGGCGGCGGATTTCCGCGCCTGGCTGGCATCGCTGACCACCGACAAGCTGATGGCGTCGTCGCGGGCCCAGCATCTCTCGGCTGTGCGCAGCTTCTACCGCTTCCTCGACCGCCGGCATGGCATTGATGCCACCGCGATCCGGCTGGTTGCAACCGCCAAGGTGCGCCCTGCCCTGCCCCGTGCCCTGACGGTCGAGCAGGCGGTGGACGTGGCCGGACACGTTGGCGATACCGAGGACGATCCGGCAATGCAGGCGCGCGACATCGCGCTCTTTTCACTGCTTTACGGCAGCGGCCTGCGCATCGCCGAGGCCTTGGCGCTGGATGTCCGGGACGCCGCCATGCTGGACCGGCACGCAGCGCTGACCGTCATCGGCAAGGGCGCCAAGACCCGCACGGTACCGGTGCTGCCGGCGGTGCGGCAGGCGATCAAGGCCTGGCTGGCGGTGCATCCCGGCGCGCAGCCGGACGCGCCGCTGTTCCTGGGCAAGCGCGGCAAGCGGCTGGACCCGGCAGTAGCGCAGAAAGTGCTGCGCACCTACCGCCGGCTCGCCGGATTGCCCGAGCACGCGACGCCGCATGCCCTGCGACACAGCTTCGCGACGCACCTGCTGGCCGGCGGCGGTGATCTGCGCTCGATCCAGGATCTTCTGGGTCACGCCAGCCTGTCCACCACACAGCGTTACACCGCGGTCGATGAGGCTGGCCTGCTTGCCGTCTGGCGCAAGACCCATCCGCGCGGGTAGCGCGGGGCCGGTTCAGCTGGTCGCTGGCCGCTGCAATGCCTCGCCAGTTTCGAGCAGCGTTTTCAGGCCCGACAGCACCACCGGCCAGCCATTCGACACGGCCACGATCAACTTCGAGTCCGGCACGTCAATCTCATGCAGCACGGTCAGTTTCACGACACCGTCGGCTGGCTCGATTTCGAACGTGGCGCGGGAGAAGCCTTCTGCATGCAGTTCCGGCTTGTATTCATGCCGCCACTTCAGCACCAGGCGCCGGGGCGGATCGACCTCCAGCACTTCGCCGGCATCCGCCACCCGCCCATCCGGGAGGATCAGTTTCCAGGATGATCCGGCGGTCCAGGCGCAGTCCTGCCAGCTGCCGAACCAGTATCGGCGGGTGAAGTCCGGATCGGTCAGCGCCGTCCAAACCGCCTCTGCCGTGGCGCGGATGTATGTGACATAGACGAAACGGTCATGATTCATCGGCGTTTCTTTCCAGGTCGCGTTTGAGGTCGCCGAGAGCCTGCAGTCGATGGCGTTCGTATTTGCCGATCCAGCGTTCGGCGATGTCGTAGATCGGTACGGCGTTCAGGTAGTGCAGCTTTTCGCGCCCCTGTTTCAGGGGGACGACGAGGTTGGCGGCTTCCAGGATCGCCAGGTGTTTCGTCACCGCCTGCCGGGTGATGTCGCAGCCCACACAAAGCTCATGCAAAGTCTGGCCATTGCGGGCATGGAGGCTATCCAGGAGTTGCCGCCTGATCGGATCGGCGAGGGCTCGGAAGACCGCGTCCATGCTCATGCCGCATGATATGCAACCATCTGGTTGCCTTTCAAGCGAAATTGCCCAGGGGCCAAATTGCCCAGGGGCCAAATTGCCCAGGGGCCAA
>DAICYU010000303.1 GCA_027311485.1 Acetobacteraceae bacterium | reverse complement strand
ATTGGTCTTCGATGAAGTGGATTCCGGCATCGGCGGTGCGACCGCGGCCGCCGTGGGCGAACGGCTGGCCCGGGTCGCGGAGCAGGTGCAGGTGCTGGTGGTGACGCACAGCCCGCAGGTTGCGGCCCGCGGTTCGGCGCACCTGCGCGTCGCGAAGGCCACCGCTCATGACAATCGCATCGCCACCACCGTCGATCCCCTGGCCCCGGCGGCTCGGCGGGAAGAAATCGCACGCATGCTGGCCGGCGAGACGATCACCGAATCCGCCCGTGCCGCGGCCGATGAACTGCTGGGCACGCGCCGGCCGTCGCAGGGCTTGCTGGTATGAATGAAACCTTGGTCGACGCATTGACGGAAGCCGAGGCTGCCGCCGAACTGGCTCGGCTGGCTAGGGAAATCACGCACCACGATAAGGCGTATCACACGCTCGATACGCCGGAGATTTCCGACGCCGAGTACGATGCGCTGCGCCGGCGCAATGCCGCGATCGAAGCCCGTTTCCCCGCCCTGATCCGCGCCGATTCGCCATCAAACCGCATCGGTGGCGCCCCGGAGTCGGGTTTTGCCAAGCTGCGTCATCGCGTGCCGATGTTGTCGCTGGACAATGCGTTCGACGCGGCTGAATTCGTCGAGTTCTGCGCCCGCGCCAAGCGCTTCCTGGGCCGGACCGAGCCGCTGACGTTCGTCGCGGAACCGAAAATAGACGGGTTGTCGATCAGCCTGACCTACGAACATGGCCATTTCGTGCGCGGCGCTACTCGCGGCGACGGAACCGAGGGGGAGGACGTCACCACCAATCTGCGCACGATGAAGTCGCTGCCCCAGCGGCTGTCGGGTCCCGCGCCGGCGCTGATCGAAATCCGCGGTGAGGTCTTCATTACCAAGGCCGATTTCCTGGCGCTCAATCAGGCGCAGGCGCTGGCGGGGAGCAAGGTATTCGCCAATCCGCGCAACGCCGCGGCCGGAAGCCTGCGGCAGCTTGATGTTTCGGTCACTGCCGGGCGGCCGTTGTCGCTGTTCGCCTATGCGCAAGGTGAAAGCACAGAGCCGGTGGCGAATACCCACTGGGATTACCTGCTGCGGCTGCGCGACTGGGGCTTTGAAGTCAATCCGCTGTCCCGCCGGCTCGGCAATGAAGCCGATGCAGAGGCCTTCCAGAACGAAATGGCGCTCGCGCGCTCGGGTCTCGGCTATGACATCGACGGCGTTGTCTACAAGATTGACGATCTGGGCCTGCAACGCCGGCTGGGGTTCGTCGGCCGAGCGCCGCGCTGGGCGATTGCCTGGAAGTTCCCGGCGGAGCAGGCGACGACGGTTCTGCGGGAGATCCGTATCCAGGTCGGGCGGACCGGCGCGCTAACCCCGGTCGCGGAACTGGAGCCGGTGAATGTCGGCGGCGTCCTCGTGGCCCGCGCGACACTCCATAATGAGGATGAAATCGCCCGCAAGGACGTCCGGGTTGGCGATACCGTCGTGCTGCAACGTGCCGGCGACGTCATCCCGCAGATCGTATCGGTGGTCACCGAACGGCGACCGGCGCACTCAGTGCCGTTCGTGTTTCCGGACACTTGCCCGGCGTGCGGCAGCCACGCCGTGCGTCCGCCGGGGGAGGTTGTGCGCCGCTGCACCGGCGGCCTGACCTGTCCCGCGCAACGGGTGGAGCGGTTGATCCATTTCGTCTCTCGCCCAGCCTTCGATATCGACGGGCTGGGTGAAAAGACGATCCAGGAATTCTACAACGAAGGCTGGCTGCACGGGCCGGCCGATTTGTTCCGCCTGCCGCAGCGGGAGGCGGAGATCGCCACCCGGGAGGGATGGGGCAGGGTGTCAGCCCGTAACCTGTCCCGCGCCATCACCGCCAGGCGCACGGTGCCGCTCGACCGGTTTATCTTCGCCCTCGGCATCCGCCGCATCGGCGAATCCAATGCCAAGCTGCTGGCTCGGCATTACGGCAGCTTCGCGAACTGGCGCACCCAGATGCTGGCCGCCACGACCGTCGGGTCGGACGAGCGGCTGGAACTGGGCAGCATCACCGGCATCGGGCCGACCATTGCCGAGGAGTTGGCGGATTTCTTTGCCGAGCGCCGCAACGTGGACACGCTGGATGAACTGGCGGCCGAGTTGACGATCCAGGATGCGGTGGCGGCTGAGGCCGCCGATAGTCCGATCGCCGGCAAGACCGTGGTCTTCACCGGCACGCTGGAAACCATGACCCGGCCGGAGGCAAAGGCACGGGCCGAGGCGCTGGGCGCGAAGGTCACCGATTCGGTGTCCAAGAAGACCGATATCGTCGTGGTCGGCGCCGATGCCGGATCGAAGGCGCGCAAGGCGACGGAACTGGGGGTCCGGACCATGACCGAGGCCGAGTGGCGGGACCTGGTGGCCTAGGCGGATCGTCCGGAACATGCATTTCGATCCCTACACCGCCAGCGGCATCCTGGGTGCCGGCATCTTCGTCGTGGTGTATTTCTGCAACCTGCGTGGCTGGCTGGTTTCGTCCGACTGGCGTTACCCAGCGGCCAACATGGCAGGGGCGCTGCTGATCCTGGTGTCCCTTTTCCAGGAGTGGAACCTACCCTCGGTAATGATCGAGGTGTTTTGGACCTTCATCAGCCTTTACGGTGTCCTGCGAAACCTTCGCGCGGCCCGCAGAACAGAAAGCCCGCCCGATGAGCGTGCCGTATGACAAGGCGCCGCATGACCCGGGGGGCGATGATCGTCCCACGGTGCGTGACGGCCAGATCGACAGCATCAAACCAGTAACAAGGAGTATTCCAATGACTTTGAGCGGGAAGGTCGCCCTCGTGACGGGCTCCACCAGCGGCATTGGCCTGGGCATCGCGCAGGCGTTGGCAGGGGCAGGGGCCTCCATCATGCTGAACGGGTTCGGCGATGCGAAGCAGATCGAGGATATTCGCGCCGGTCTGGAACGGCAGTTCGGCGTCACGGTGGCCTATAACGCCGCCGACATCAGCAAGCCCGACGAAATCGCCGCTATGGTGAAGCAAGCCCAGGACAAGCTGGGTTCGGTGGACATCCTGGTCAATAACGCCGGCGTCCAGTTCACGGCCAGTGTCGAGGACTTTCCCAACGAACGCTGGGACCAGATCATCGCCATCAACCTGTCGGGCGTATTCCACGGCATGAAGGCGGCCATTCCGGGCATGAAGGCGAAAGGCTGGGGGCGGATCATCAACATCGCATCGGCGCATGGGCTGGTCGCCAGTGCGCAGAAGGTGGCGTACGTCGCGGCCAAGCACGGCGTGATGGGTGCCACCAAGGTTGCGGCGATCGAGTTGGCCAACAGCGGTATCACCGTCAACGCGATCTGCCCGGGCTGGGTGCTGACCCCGTTGGTGGAAAAGCAGCTGCAGGACCGCGCCCAGCGCGATGGCACGACGGTGGAGCACCAGAGCCACGCCATGGTGGCTGAAAAGCAACCGATGAACCGGTTCACAACGCCCGCGCAGATCGGCGGCCTGGCGGTTTTCCTGTGCTCGGACGCCGCCGCAACCATCACCGGTGCGCCGCTTTCGATCGATGGGGGATGGGTGGCGCAGTAACGCATCAGTGATGTACAACGCCGCCGGTCAGAGCATGATCGCGTGAGGCTGAAAACCAGAAGACGTGAATCATGCGATCAGACAATAATTCCCAGATCATGCTCGGATCAGCCTGATCCGAGCATGATTGAGTGTTCGATCCTACGCGCGGATCCAGCCCCGCGCATCACCCGACGGAGCCTGCATGCAGAATCACGAAATCGACCGCTTTGCTGCGATGATGCGGAAGTCGGCCGAGTTGAAGAACCGTATCGCCACGGAACTGGCCGATACGGTCATCAAGGTGGTCGATGCCTGCGAAGCCAGTCTGCGGGCCGGCGGTAAGTTATTGTTCTGCGGCAATGGCGGATCGGCGGCCGACAGCCAGCATCTGGCAACCGAAATGCTGATCCGCCTGCGCGGCAGCCATGAGCGTGAGTCGATCGCCGCCCTGGCGCTGACGCTCGATCCCGCCATGCTGACCGCCTGCGGCAACGATTACGGCTATGATCGCGTGTTCGAGCGTCCGTTGCGCGGCCTTGGCAGGCGTGGGGATGTGCTGTTCGGCATCACCACCTCCGGCCGCTCGGCCAATGTCATCAAGGCGTTGGAGGCCGCGCGGGACATGGGGATCGTCACCGTTGGCCTTTTGGGCGGCAAGGGGGAGCCGGCGTTATCGCTGTGCGATTTCGCCTTGCTGGTACCAGATGCGGAAACAGCGCGGGTTCAGGAGTGCCACATCGCCCTCGGGCATGCCGTTCTGGAACTGCTTGAAGACCGCATTACCGCCCAGCCGCTGTGAAAGTCCTCGTCACCGGCTGCGCCGGGTTCATCGGGTATCACGTCGCGTCAGCCTTGCTGGCACGCGGTGATGCGGTGATCGGCGTGGACAATCTGAATGACTACTACGATGTGCGATTGAAGCAGGCGCGGCTGGATCAAATGCCGGCCTCGCGCAGTTTCGCGTTTCACCGGGTCGATGTGTAGGATCGCGCGGCCGTCGATGCGTTGATCGCGTCGCACGAGGATATCGTGGGGATCGTGCATCTGGCCGCGCAGGCGGGTGTGCGGTACTCGATGATTGATCCCTATGCCTACGTGCAGTCGAACGTGATGGGGCATCTGGTGCTGCTGGAGGCTGCGAAGCGGCTGCCAGGGCTCCGGCACATGGTCTACGCCAGCACGTCCTCGGTTTACGGGGCGAATACGGACCTGCCATTCCGGGAGACGGATCGGACCGACACGCCGGTGTCCTTGTATGCGGCGACCAAGAAGGCGGATGAGCTGATGAGCTATGCCTATGCTCATCTGTTTGGCCTGCGGCAGACTGGACTGCGGTTTTTCACCGTTTACGGGCCATGGGGCCGGCCGGACATGGCCTATTACAGTTTCGCCCGGGCAATCGTGGCCGGGGAGCCGATCACTCTCTACGATGGCGGGCGGCTGAAGCGGGACTTCACCTATATCGACGACATCGTTGCCGGGGTGGTGGGGGCTTTGGACCGGCCTTGCGATTCGGTGCCGCCGGTACGGGTGCTGAACATCGGCAACAACGGCGCCGAGGAGGTGCTTACGCTGGTTTCGCTGCTGGAGCAGGGGTTAGGGCGCCGGGCCGTGGTGCGGGAGGCTCCGCGTCCGGCTGCGGACGTGGCGGAGACGTTCGCGTCCGTGGATGCGATCGGGGCGCTGACGGGATTTCGGCCGAGTACCCCGCTGGCGGAGGGGATTCCACGCTTCATCGCGTGGTTCCGGGAGTGGCACGGCGTTTAGACCTTGAAACGCCGTGCGAGACCTCACGGTCGGCATCAACCAATGCGCGTTACGATCCGGGTTCCTGCACCGATTTCAGGAACGCGAGGATCTTCTTGAACTCCTCGTTGGAGATAATTCCGCTCCAGTTCGGCATGCCCTTTTTGACCCGGCCATGCGTCACGGTCGTCATGAACATCTGCGACATGTCGTTGCCGTAACGCTGGCGCAGCAGGCGCAGGTTACGGCGCTGTTCGCCCTGGACGGCGTCCGGTCCATGACAATGGGAACAGT
>DAICYU010000302.1 GCA_027311485.1 Acetobacteraceae bacterium | reverse complement strand
CTGACCGGCCTGAAGGAAACCGTCGAGCAACTGCCCGAATTCGTTCGCCTCGCCGCATCGATGGGCGTGTCGGAGGTCCACCTGCAGCGCCTTGTCTTCGACGCCGCCGGCTTTGGCAAGGCACGACCTGAGTCCTCGCTGTTTGAACAGACGCGCGCCGAGGAGCAGGCGGCGATCGAAGCGGCGCAGGCGATCGGCGCGGCCCTGGGCGTGACGCTGGATGCCTCGGGCGCTACGGAACCTGGGCTCAGCCTGAAGCGGGTGGCGGATGACCGGCCGTGGTCGACCTGCCGCCGGCCGTGGTCGCTGATGTATTTCACCGCGCACGGGCGTGCCCTGCCCTGCTGCATCGCGCCGTTCTCGGCCCGCGGGTACGACAACTACACGCTGGGCGACGCAACGCAGCACAGCTTGCGCGACATCTGGAACAGCCCCGCCTATCGCGGCTTCCGGTCTTCGCTTCTGGGCGAAGCGCCGCCCGCCCCCTGCCAGAACTGCGGTCTGCGATGGAGCCTGTAAGCGTCGTTATCCCGACGTTCAATGAGGCCGCTTCGATCGCCAAGGTGATCGGTGAGCTGCCCGCCGCCTGGGTGCGCGACATCATTGTCGCCGACGGCGGCAGCACCGACGGCACCCAGGCCATCGCGCGTCAGGCCGGGGCGCGGGTGCTGGATGCCGGCCGCGGATACGGCCGGGCGTGCCTTGCAGGCGCTGAAGCGGCGACGGCGGACGTGCTGGTGTTCATGGACGGCGATGGTGCCGACCGCGGCGACCTTCTGGGGCTGATCGCCGGACCTGTCGTTGCGGATACGCACGAATTCGTCCTGGCGTCCCGCACCCGCGGGCAGCGGGAGCCGGGTGCGATGCTCTGGCATCAGGTGCTGGCCGGCCGAGCCGCTGGGTGGGGCATGGGCGCGCTGTATGGCGCGTCCTACAGTGATATGTGCGCCTTCCGGGCCATCCGGCGCGATACGCTGCACCGCCTGGACCTGCGGGAAATGACCTATGGCTGGAACATCGAAATGCAGATGAAGGCCGCCCGCGCCGGCCTGCGGATACAGGAGGTTCCGGTGCCCTATCGCCGTCGTGCCGGCGGCGAATCGAAAGTCGCCGGGTCGCTGCGCGGTACGCTCCACGCCAGCGGAAAAATCGTTTCGACCTTCCTGCGGGTCGCCGCCCAGGGCCGCGCCGTCCAGGGCCGCGCCGCCAACTGATCGGCAGGCACCATGCCTGCCGGCGCCATCGCCTGCCAACCGCCGCTCGGCCGCGCTATCGCAAATGTGCAGGCCATCGCAGCGGGCACCTCAGCCACCGATTGACACGGTTCCCGGCAGGAGTAACGCTACTGTTAACCGAGGCAGCCTCAAAAAATCGCTTCGGCCCATGGGAGAAACGATATGAGCAAATCAATCGCTGGCGTTGCCCAGCGGGTTGGCGCCCAATGGATCGGCATCAGCCTGACCGCGCTGATTGGCATCGCATCCATATCGCAGGCGCATGCGGCGACGAACGCCGACTGCAAGCCGGCGGATGGGGCGCACTTCATCTGCGGCGTCAACAATGTCGAGGATTTCGCGCCGGTACCTGGGACGAAATGGGTGATTGGCAGCGATCTGGCTGCCCCGAACACCCAGGGCTACCTGTATTTGTTCGACAAGACCAATGACACCGCATCGGCGGTGCAGCCGTCGGAAATCGCCGTCGAGCCGGACAAGAAGACCTATGCGGATTGCCCGGGTCCGGTCGACATGAAGATCTTCGGACCGCACGGCGTGGATCTGACCCACAATGGCGGCAAGCACCACACGCTGTATGCCGTCAATCACGGTGGCCGCGAGTCAGTCGAAGTCTTCACCGTCGACTTCACACCCGCTCGGCCGAAATTCACCTGGGTCGGCTGCGTCGTCGCCCCGAAAGGCTTCTGGCCTGACGCAGTCGCCGCCCTGCCCGGTGGCGCCATGGCGGTGACGAGCCTGTGGGACCCCACCGATCCAGACCGTGTCAAGAAACTCAGCGCCGGCGAACCGGTCGGCGCGTTGGATGAGTGGGCGCCCGGCAAGGGATGGTCCGAGGTGCCCGGGACCGAAGGTCTGTCCGGCCCGAATGGCGTGATCGCCACGCCCGATGGCAAGGAAGTCTACATCGCCGTTTGGTCCGGCAAGCAACTGGTGAAGGTCAGCCGCGGCCAGGGAACCCCGCACAAGAAGACGGTGCCGACCGGTATCCTGACGGATAACGTGCGCTGGGCGCCCGATGGCAAGTCGATCTTCGTCGGCGGCCAGGACGCGACGGTGAAGCAGGTTCTGGAATGCTTCGAATCCAGCCAGGCCAACTGCAACGTGCCGTTCAAGATCTACCGCGCGAACCCCGAGACGCTGAAGCTGACGGACATCGTGAAAAGCGGCGTCTATGGCGTGTTCGGGGCCGGCACCGGCGCCATCGAGGAAAACCACAAGATCTGGGTCAGTTCCTTCCGGTCGGACCGGATCGCGATCTTCCCGGCGAAATGATCGAACAGGCGGCGGGTTCATCCCCGCCGCCTGACCGCCATATTGACGAACGATACTTGGCCGGTGCGGTTTTTGCCTACACCGGCCTTTCGTTGCGGACCGCGCGCGATAGGCGAAGCCGGCGCATCGTCAGCAACGATAAACCCCTGCAGCACAGCGCCGCGTCGTACGCCGGGCGACGCCGGCGACACTGCCCGGCGTGGCGGGCGCACCGATGATGGCCTGCGCAACCGGTGTCAGCGACCCGTACGACACCAGCGACACCGGGTCCGCGTCGATGCAGAAGCCAAATGCCAAAACGGCCAGGACGACTCTCCGAATATTCGACATGATGCCGCTCACTCCCCCTTTATGGTGATGTCGCCGATGGCATCGGCGGTGATCTTGCTTGGATCAAGCTGCCTGGCCCCCGGCGGCGGCGTGAACGTGAACCGGCCGGGATCGATCTGCGGCGCGACATTCCAGTCCCGCAGGTGCAGAGTATATTCCGGTTCGCCACTGATCGCCTTGGTGGCGATTACGTATCTGATCGGCAATGGCCTGTCGCCTGCCGCCACCCAGAGTTGCCAGTCCACGTCAGTGCCGCGAAAGGCTAGTTGATGGACCTCACCGCCGTCGATCGTGGTCATGCCGACATGGGCGCCCTTGGTCACGTCGGTGGTTGCGCTATCCAACGGCTTGGCAACCAAAAGATCGGCGCCGGGCGCATCGAACCCCAGATTATGCACGGCGACGATCGCGTCATCGATACTGGGCGCCGGGATTTGCACATAGGCATTAGCCTTTTTTGCAAACAACGTCAGCGTCTTGCCATCGACGAACACCTCCGCTGTGCCGGTCGCGCCGCGACGGATGGCGTACAGCTTGTCGGGCCGCTGCAGCACGATCTCACCCGATTGCAGGAACTGGAGCTTCTGGCCCTGCGGCGTCACGACCTCATCGCTGGCGGAATACGCGACCGAGAAATCCTTCAGCCCGCCCAGATAGGTGGACATCGCGGCCAGCACCTTCTGGGCGTCGCCGTACATGCTGTACTGCGGCGGCGCGCCGGAGGCGGGTTGCGCATGCGCGGTTGATACCGGAATGGCAGCAACCAGGAGCGCGGATGCCACCCCCAGCGCAGCCCACGTCGGCAAACCAGCGCGCCGGACCATGCGGCGGTCATTTAGCACAAAAACTGAACGATTATTCGCGCCGCCTTGGTCCATGCCGCCCTTCCGAAGGTCCCTTTTTGAATTCGGGTTATTCATCGCCTGTGCTCCCTCACCTTTATGGTTGACGGCAGCTTCGCCGAACGCGCTGGTGACTGGTTGATGCAGGTCACCATGCCCCTGCACGTCGCCCACGCCGTTACGATGCAGGATGAATCCGCGTAATCTTCGATCCTTCCACGCCGAGCCCCGCCATCAACCCCTTCTGGCCGAACGGGACGGCATAAACATCCTGTGTCAGCGTCGTGCTTGTCATGCTCGCCGCCGCTCCACGATCCATCACCACAACGCTTGGTCCGCTGCCGATCGACCAGCCATCGCTGCTGCGCAGGTAGTTCAGCGCTGCATCTGTCATGAAGAACAATGCAAAACTGTAGGTCTGCCCGCCGGCCTGCAGGCCGAAACTCGCAGCCGAAATATTGTAGTAACCGCTCGCCTTACCGGCGACGCGCAGCACCCCGTCGCCGGTCAGCCCGCCGATCAGCAGGCCGCCCTTGTAAATCTTTGGAAAAATCAGCACCGCCTTGGCCCGCCGCCCCAATTCACGCGCCTTTGGTTCCACCTCATAGAGTGCAGTCAACGCTCGGCCGGCATCGCTGTTGATTTGCCGAGCCGACGCCTCGGCCTCGGCTTGGCGGGCATGGCCGAAAAGCCAGCCCGCACCTACGGTCGCTGTTCCCAGTACTACGGCCCGTCGCGTGGTGCCCATGAAAAAGCTCCTTTGCCATCCCGACACAGGTTTTATCCTGAGGCAGGCCATAACCCGACACAGACACACGGGTCGTCGCCTCTTCGGATCGTCGCGCTTGCGGATTGCCTCCCCGGCGCCGTCGCGCGCCGTGGACTCAAGCCAGGAAAGAACCCGGTGTATGTTGATCAGGATCAAGCGGCGCCCGGTTCGGTGGTCCCCCGGGTCGGTGGCCCCCGGTTCAGTGGTCCTCACCTGCCGGCGAACGCAGGCTGCACCCGGCGCTTCCGGCCCGCTTCTCTGAAGCGGTCATCATGAAGACGTGAAGCCGGGCCTCGGCGCCTCGGCACAGGCTATAGTTGTAAGACACTCTCTTTACAGCTACCGGGCTCGTGCCTATAACCTGCGATGTTGTATAGACAGAGGCCTCCATGGGCACGTTACCTAACGGCAGTCTCCTCGCCTGGGTCGAGCGACGCGAGGACACGGCATTCATTGGCGCTTACGTTGGTGAAGGCGCAACCCCTGACAATTCCATCGATTTTCGCGGCCGCGATCCTGCAACCCAGGTGTGCAGGTCGGTTGATGAAGCCCGTCGATGGATCGAGAATGAAGCGGCGGCACTGGATTTGCCAGTAAAATGGATTGACGCTGTCCCGGACCGGTAAGTACAGGCGCTATCTTCGACGGCGTTCCCCAGCACAATCCGATTCAATACAATGCAGGGTGTTTTTTCGCCTTCAGCGGGACCGCGTGTGCCGCGCCGCTCTGGTCTGAATGCGCCCCGTTCCCAATGCGACGCCGTCCTTCGGTCATCGCGCTTGATTCGACCGTGCCGCGTTCGCTGTGTCATTCCGCCTTTCGATCGGCCTGGCAGTGGCGCCGACGAACTGCGTTACCATGCCAAGCGAAAAGAGTTCGAACGGTAGTGGAACGAGATGGCACGGGTAGCTGGCGTGCAGCGTCGTCGTCCCGATCCGTCGCCCTGTTGCGTTCAGGCGCGGGCTGGCCTGCGTCTCATACCAGCAACCCGACGGATTGACTGTTTTTCAAACGGCCGGGCCGCTGGTATTTTATTGGTATGCGCGCGCGGCCGCCCCACCAACCCCGCGCGCATACCAGCCGGCCCGAAGGGCCGTTGGTATCATTTATAAATTCCTCGGCCCGTCGAAGCGCAATGCTGT
>DAICYU010000301.1 GCA_027311485.1 Acetobacteraceae bacterium | reverse complement strand
GCTTGCCGCGCTGCTGATCATGCTATCCCCACCAAGGACGCCGAAGGCCGGAAGCAACCTGAGCATCGAAATGGCTTTCGCGCCGGCGCCCGGTGCCGCGAAGCAAACGGACGTAGCTGAAGGTACGGTGGCGGTACGGAACGAACTTGCCGATCCCGCTCCCGTGTCCGCGGCGGTTGCAGGCGACGCGGACAACGATGCTGAGCCGATCCGGTCCGCCAAGCCGCAAGCGCCCCTGCCGGTGCCGCAACCACCAGAGGTAGCACCAAATCTGCCGATCAAGGCAGAGCAGCCATCGCCGATCGTGGCCGCTGGCTCGTTTCTCTCTGACGCGCCATCGCTGCCGCACGCGCAAGTACATATGAGGTCCGATACGAGCACTGCGTTTCCACCGGCACCGCCGACGCGAAGGATCGACCCTGTACTCGTTCGAGTGAAAAGGCGGGCTCAGACGGCCGGGGTGTCCCGATTGCCAGAGTCCCGATTGCCGGAGTCCCGGTCGACGCAGGCGCCAGGCGTCACGGATACCAATCGATCGCCGGCGGCGACGCAGGCTGCCGCGTCACCCCCGGCGCTTGCAGCGCGGGCGGACGGCGGTTGGGAACAGGGGGTCATGCTGTGGCTGGAGTCACATCGCAGCTATCCGCCCGCCGCATTGCGCCGTGGTGAGCAGGGCACCGCGCTGGTGCGGCTAACGGTGAACCGGGGTGGCCGGGTGGTGAACTTCGCCTTGCTGCAAAGCACCGGATCGTCGCGGCTGGATTCAGCCGTAGAAGCTTTGCTGTCCCACGCGGATCTGCCGCCGTTCCCGGCGTCCATGCCGCAGGACCAGTATGTTATCGCGGTACCGATCCGATATCGGCTTACCTCCTGATCCGTCGCGGCGCTGGCCCGAAACGGCCGATTACGCAACGCGGCATCCCGTGGCCGGCCATACCCCAGCTGTAAAGACAATGGCGCGGCACCTCGACCCCGTAACAACCTTCTCAGCCGCAAAAGGCGGCCGGGAAGGCGTCAATGGCGGAGGCTTCCAGCAGGTCGGCTGTCCTGGGCATCCGTAGATGCATGATCGCCTGAGGCTGAAAGCCGGAAGGCATAAATCATGCGATCAAACAATGACTTCTGGATCATGATCGGATCAACCTGACCCGATCATGATCTAGGGGCGGATCAGAAGGTGACCTTTACGCCGCCATAGGCCGCGATTGGCGCGGCCGGACTTTCCGCCCGCTGGTTGGTCACCACACCAGCCGCCAACTCCGGCGCCGGCATCCCGGCGACCGCGGCGTATGTGCCGTAGGTCTGATATTTCGCATCCAGGACATTGTCCAACAAGGCGAACAGCTGGATGTGATCGGTCAAGCGGTATTTCGTATTCAGGTTGAGCACGAAATAGGCCGGCAACGGCGGAGTCTGGTTCGACTCGTCGCCATACAGGTACTGGCTGCTGGTGAAGATGCCGGACGCGCCAACGGTCCACCGGTCGGTAACATCGTAGTCGGCGATGAATTTCAGCCGGTGCGCAGGCACGCCGGGAATGTGGTTGCCCGGGTGGACGCTGATCGTGCCGGTGTTCGGATCGGACGCCGGATTGGATGGGCTGCCGAGCGTCAGCGCGGACTGGAACGTGGCGTCGACATAGGCGTAGCCCAGCATGGCGTGCAGCTTGCCGCGGTTAAGATTCAGGTTGACCTCGACGCCCTGCCGGCGGGTGGTGCCGGCATTGGCGTAATAGCCGCCATTCTGGTTCAGCGGGCTGTATTCGAAAATGATGTCGTCGGTGCTGTCGGTGCGGAACACGTCGACGTTCCAGACCGCCTGCACACCATACGGGCCTTTAAACCGTCCCCGCAGGCCGGCCTCATATGTCTGGGCCACGACCTGCTTCAGGTTCGGATCGCCAATGAAGAAATTGGGCAGCTGGCACGGCTGCGCGGGGTTGGCGCAGGATAGTTCCGACGGGGTTGGGGCGCGATTGCTCATGGCGTAGCTGGCGAAGGCGGCAAGATTCGGCTGCAACTGGTAAGTTGCACCGATGCCCGGGTTGACGTGGCTGTAGCTGTGGCCGCCGTTGAGGCTGGTGCCAAGCTGGTCACTCAGGCCGATATCGGCGGCATTGAACCGGCCGGACACCGAGAGCGAGAGTTTCGGGGTGACGCTCAGCAGGTCGGAGAAGAAGAGGCCATAATAACGATTATTCGTATAAACCCGCACCGGCGCTGAGAGTGGATTGAGCGGGCCGCCAAGCGGAACCTCCGGCGGCACCACAAATCGGGTTGGTGTCAGCGCCCCGATCGTCTGGCTGCCGGTGAACATCGTTTCGCCACCGTCGAAACTTGCGCCAATGACGGCGTGATTCGGCAGCCCCAGCACCTCATGGGTGTTGGTGAACTGCACCGAGGTTCCGTAGGCATTCGAGTCGACAGCCTGATAGCTGATTCCACCATAGGGACCGCCGTTCAGGAAGTCAGACACCGGGTTGCCATTGACGTCGGTGACATAGGATCCGGCGCCGCCGTCGCTGCACAGGTTGCCGGAGCCGTTGGCGCATGTCGCCGCATCGGTGGTGACGCCGTTGTTCAGGCGCTGCGACAAATTTGAGTAGTAAAGGACTGCCTGAACCGATGTCTCGTCGTTCAGATCGTAGTTGCCGTTCACGTTGAACGACAGATATTTATTGTTTACCTCGTTCGGCGCGGTGGAATTGGTGGCGCGGTTCACCGCAAGCAGCTCGATCGGGGTGGCGCCGGGATTGCCAAGGGCGGTTGAATCCGCGGTGATGCCGAAATGGATTTCCGCATCGCGGCCGCGCCAACCCAGGTCGGTGTAGAGCTGATACAGGGTGGAGGCACTGGTGTTGCGGTAGCCGCCGTCCTGGATCACGTCCGCTGCGACATAGGCGGCGGTATTACCCGCCTGGAGCCCATACTGGAACTGGCCGGCGACATGACCGAAGGATCCCCCCGTAGCGATCATTTCGCCGCCGTGGTAGGTGAAGCCGTTGTTCAACTGGACCGAGACCGAACCGCCGAGGGCGTTCAGGCCGAACACCGGATTGGCGCCCTCGACGTTGACCGTGTGGATGGCGTTGGACGGGATAAGGTCCCAGTTCACCGTGTCGCCAAAAGGCTGGTTGAAGCGGGCACCGTTGACATAGACAGCGAGGCCTTGCTCGTCGCCCTGGATCGGTGAGGCGATGAAGCCGCGGAACAGCAGGCTGGGCTGGAAGGGATTGCCGGACGTATCGTCGATGTTCACGCCAGGGATTTCATCGTTCAGCGCGTTGGTCATGTCGGCCGGACCGGTCCGCTGGATATCCGATGGGGTCAGTACGTTGGTGGCGGCGGGAACCTTGTCGCGGTCAACGCCCGCGCCCAGCAGCGGGGTGCTGCTGACAACATCGACCCCGGGCAGGAGATCGGGAGCCGCCGTCGGCAGTGCGTCGGTTTGACCGAAGGCGGCCTGCGCCAGCAGCACCGGTGCGATGGCGAGTAGGACGATACGTGACATAGGCGAAAAAGTCCTGTTCCGGAAACGCCGCGTTCATTAACAGGCCGCTAATACTGTTGAATGACATACAGATGTCATTCATGTTACGTATGCAATCTCGACTTCTGGCGCCCTATCCGGCACGCCAGATCCGGCACCCCAAGCCGCTGGCAATAGCATCGGAACCCATTACGGCTCGAGGTGTTTCCGGACCCACCGGCCTGTCCGCGCCCGCACGCGCGCATTCGGATCGCTCGACCCGCTTGGGCCTTCGGCAGCCGAGATGTAAGGCACTGCCGCTGCTGGGAACAGGGCGTTCCGCATATCCTCGGCCAGCGTATGCATCTGGTTTTGGTTGCGAATGACATGGGGGGTGATCAGGACCAGAAGCTCGGTCCGCACACGGGTGTTGTTCTGCACCCCGGCAAGAACGCCCAGGACCGGAATGTCCTTCAGCCACGGTATTCCCTGGCTGCCTTTCGAGATCGAATCCTGGATCAGCCCGGCCATGCCCACGGTTTGCCCGTCCTGCACCACCACCCGCGAGGTGACATTCCGTTCCTGGAATGTCGGGCTCTGGATCCCGTTTGTCGTCTGGTTGGCCGCCACCTCGCTGACTTCCTGCGACACATCCAGCGTGATCAGCCCGCCGCTGTTGACCCGCGGCGTCACCTCCAGAATGACCCCGGTGGGCTGGTAGCCGATCGAGTTGACGATCTGCGGAGAGGACGTCAGCGTGCTTGCCGAGGTTCCCAGCAGGTAAGGCACCAGTGCGCCGACCTGGAGCCGCGCCGTCTGGTTGTCCACCACCGTGAGTTGGGGCGAGGACAGCACATTCACCTGGGTGACGGCCTGCAAGGCAGATAACGCGATGGGCGCGCCGCCCAGGCCGTTGCCGCCGAGAACGAAGCCGGGAAAGGACGTGTTCAGGACGACGGACGCCGGGGTGGTCAGCGCAGCCGCGCCGCTGTTCAGGATCCCGTTGATGCCGCCCGACTTGAAAAAGAACTGCGTGCCGTATTGCAGCGTGTCATTCAGCGTGACTTCGGCGATGGTGGCATCGATCTGCACCTGCATCGGCATGATGTCGATCTTGCGCAGCATGCCGATGATCTGCTCCTCCTCCTCAGGCGTGCCGAAAGCCAGGATAGCATTGTTCTGCTTGTTCGGCAGGATGCGCATGCTGTCCGCCGGGTCCGTCCCCGCGTTCTGGTCCAAGCCCCCCAGAAGCGGATTGCCGACCGGGGTCGGTGCGGCGGCAGCGGTCCGGTTGGTTGAATCGCCATTGCCCGGGTCTGACGGGGCAAGCGGGTTGGCGCCACTCATGCTGCTGCCGGCGCCACCACTCCCGCCCATGCCGCCGGATGAAAGTCCACCGCCGCCGACGCCGCCTCCGCTCAATCCGCCACCGCCTCGGCCGACGGACATGCTGTTGGACAGGCTCGCTCGGCTCCCATTGCCGCTTGACTGCTGTCCATCCGGTTGGACGGTCACGTTGTTCGGCGTAAACGCCATCTGCAATGTATAGGCGGTGTCGTTGGCATTGCCGTTCTGCAGGTAATAGACCTGCCAGGTCCTGGCGGTGCTCCGGCGCTGCCGCTCGACCAGCGTATAAACCTGCCGGGCCGCGTCGATGTAGCGAGGCTGGGACGAAATGATCAGCACGGCGTTCACGTGGGTCAGCGGCACGACATGCACCAGGCCCGCCAGCGAACCGCCCGTTTTGCCATGGAAGGCCTGCTGCATGGCGTCGGCGAAGTCGCGCGCGCCGCCCGCCGTAACTGGCAGCAGGGCATAGGATTGATGCGCGAGTTCGTCCCTGTCGAAGGACTGTACCAGCTCATGCATCGCCTGCACCTGTGCGGGATCGCCACTGATCAGCAGGGCATTGAGGCCAGCTTCCGCCGCGACCTTGGCGTTGGTGCCTGCGAACGGCTGCAGCACCTTCGCGAGTTCCTCCGCCGAAACAAAGCGCAGCGGAACGACAAGGCTGCCGGCCGCACCGGCTGAAGCGGCCGGGATCACCCGGTAGAGGTTCTGGCCCGGAACCAGGACCGCGCCGACGCTGGCCAGCAGGTTCTGCAGTGTCGGAAGCAGTTGTGCTCCGGATAACGGCTGGGCG
>DAICYU010000300.1 GCA_027311485.1 Acetobacteraceae bacterium | reverse complement strand
ACAGCAGTAACAGGAAGGCCAGGGTGAACGGCGTATAGCCAAGCTGATAGAAATGCAGCAGCACCAGCATGCGGATGGCGCCGTCAGTGAGGGTGAAGCTCATGTAGCTCGCCGTCACCACGGCGTAGTTGCGGACCGCCGACATCAGGTTCCCCGCTGCATGACGATGTTGGCCAGGTCCACCATGCGGCAGGCGTAGCCCATCTCATTGTCATACCAGGCGTAGACCTTCAGCAGCGTCCCATCCGTCACCAGCGTGCTGGGGCCGTCGACGATTGCGCTGCGGGTGTCGTTGGCATAGTCGGCCGACACCAGCGGCCGCTCCTCGTAGCCCAGGATGCCCGCCAGCGGTCCGGAGGCGGCGTCGCCGAACAGGGCGTTCACCTCGCTGACCGTGGTCTTGCGTTCAAGCTCGAAGACACAGTCGGTGAGGGAGGCGTTCAGCACCGGCGCCCGCACCGCGTGGCCGTCCAGGCGCCCCTTCAGTTCGGGGTAGATCAGCGCGATGGCGGTAGCGCTGCCGGTTGTCGTCGGCTGCAGCGACAGCATCGCCGAACGGGCGCGGCGAAGGTCCTTGTGCGGAGCGTCCACGACCACGTTGGTGTTGGTCGGGTCATGGATGGTGGTGATCTGCCCGTGCCGGATGCCGATCGCCTCATGAATAACCTTGACCACCGGCGCCAGGCAGTTGGTGGTGCAGGAGGCGGCGGTGAGCAGGCGGTGGCTGGTCGGGTCGTAGCGGTCGTCGTTGACGCCAACCACGACATTGAGGGCCGAACCGTCCTTGACCGGTGCGGCAACGATGACGCGCTTCACGCCCCGGCGGAGATAGGCCTCAAGCTGCTCTTGCCTGAGGAACTTGCCGGTGCATTCCAGAACGATGTCGCAGCCGAGGTCGCCCCAGGGCACTTCGGCGGGATGGGCTTCGGCGCTGAACCCGATGCGCCGGTCGCCGATGGTCAGCGCCTGGTCGCCCTCGGCGGCGATCCGCTGGCGCCAGCGGCCATGGATGCTGTCGAATTCCAGCAGGTGGGCCGTGGCCGTGGCGCCGCCCTTCAGCTCATTGACATGGACGATGTCGAGCCGGTTGCCCGCGCGCGGATCGTCGCCTTCGCGGAATACGCCGCCCAGAGCCGCGCGCAGCGCCAGCCTGCCGATGCGGCCCATGCCGTTGATGCCGACCCGCATTTCAGCGCCCCCCATTGGCCGTGACTGGTGCCTCTCCGAGATCCTCCAGCCGGTGCCGGAGCGACATGCGGTCGAGCGAGGCGAACGGCAGGTTGACGAAAATGCCGATCCGCCGGTGCATGCTCGCGTAGAGCTCGTTCAGCAGCAGGGCGCGCTCGGTCGACCCGCCGGCGAACTTGGCTGGTCCCGGCAACGGCCAGGAGGCCGTCAGGACGTGGCCGCCAAAGTCCGGGCACTGCTGACCCTGGAGCGTGTCGCAAAGGGCGATCACAAAGTCCATGCGCGGCGCCTCGGCCCGGGTGAACTCGGTCCAGGACTTGCAGCGCAGGCGCGACACGTCATGCCCAAGCGCCTCAAGCTTTTCGATGACCTCCGGCATCGGCGCGCGGGCTGGGTCCGAGCCCGCCGAGTAGGCGCGGAAGCGGTCCCCGCCGAGCTTGGCCAGGATGGCCTCGGCCATCAGGGAGCGTGCCGAATTGCGCGTGCACAGGAACAGCACGTTGAAGGCGGGCGTCACGGTATCGGTTTCCTCCGGGATATCGGGCAGCAGACGGGCGATGTCGCCGCACAGCTCCGGCCGTCCGGAGCAGCAGGTTTCGGTGAGGAACACGATCAGCTCCCGCAGGGCGGCGAACCGTGCGGCATGGATGATCTGGCGGCCCTGGCGCCGGGCCTGGGTCAGGCCCGCGCGCTCCAGCGCGTTCAGGTGGAAGGAGGTGGTCGCGGGGTGCAGCGCCAGCCGGTCGGCGATTTCGCCTGAGCGCAGCCCGTTCGGACCGGCGGACATCAGCAGACGGAGAACCAGCAGGCGGCTCTCCTGAGACAGGGCACCGAAGACGTCGGCGGCGGCATTTGCTTCCATGTTTTTATTAACATCAAAATGTTTGGCGTAGGCAAGCCCCATTGGCTTCCGTCAGGGTTGCACGTCATGGACTCTTGGGACGCGACGGCAGCGCTCTCATGAAGCCGATAGCCGAGCACGACACGCGACACACGGCACGCGGCACACGGCACACGGCACACGACAGTTGATAACCGCAGATTCTGCATAGCGGCGGCGTGTGCTGGGCTACCAGGATGCGGCTATCCACCAAGCAGACTGTGCTGCCCGGGATAGGCGAACCGGTCGCCTGCCCAGACAACGGATCCCGCGTGCAGCGCCGGCTATTTGGCGGATTTTTTGCCTAGCTTGGAAAGAGCTTTGCGGTTTTTAAGCCCGGATGATTATCAGGCGAAACAGACGGCTGATGCCCATTCGAGGAACAGGGCCGTGCTGGACGAGATGGGTTTCGTCCCAGGTGGCACATTCCGGATGGGATCGGACAAGCACTATCCCGACGAAGCGCCCGTTCGCCGCGTCGCGGTCTCCTCGTTTTGGATCGACACGACACCGGTGACCAACAGGCAGTTCCGGGCATTCGTCGAGGCAACAGGGTATGTCACTGTCGCGGAAATCGCGCCGGACCCGAAGGACTATCCAGGCGCTCTACCCCATATGCTGCGGCCGGGCTCGCTCGTCTTCACCCCGCCCCGGCACCACGCGGTCGACCTCCGCGACTGGTCGCAATGGTGGCGGTTCGAGTTCGGCGCCTGCTGGCATCGGCCTGAAGGGCGGCGTGCCGCCCCAGCCGCCGACGATCATCCGGTCGTCCAGGTCGCCTACCAGGACGCCGCGGCCTTCGCGGCGTGGGCGGGGAAGGAACTGCCGACCGAAGCCGAATGGGAGTATGCCGCCCGCGGTGGCCTGGACGGGGCCGAGTTTGCCTGGGGCGACGAGTTGACCCCCGGCGGACGCCACCTGGCGAATATCTGGCAGGGGCGTTTCCCGAACCAGAACACCGTCGCCGACGGTTACGCGCGCACGTCGCCCGTCCGGGCGTTCCCTCCCAACGGTTACGGCCTGTTCGACATGATCGGCAATGTTTGGGAGTGGACGGCAGACTGGTATTCGACGCAACACACCGCCGACGCGTCGAAGGCATGCTGCATCCCGGAAAACCCGCGCGGCGGCAGCGAGGCCGCGAGTTTCGACGCATGCGGCCAGGCGATGCGCATCCCGCGCAAGGTGGTGAAGGGCGGCTCACATCTGTGTGCCCCCAACTACTGCCGCCGCTACCGTCCCGCTGCCCGTCATCCGCAGCCGATCGACACCGGCATGAGCCACGTCGGCTTCCGGTGCGTCGCCAGGAACCAGAGAAGCAACAGGGAGGACAAGCCGTGAGCGACAAACGTGTATCGAACGACCTCGGCCGCCGCAGCATGCTGCTGCGCGGAACCGCGCTTGCCGCAGTTGCGGGGATGGCGAGCAATGCCCCGAACCAGTCCGCCCAGGCGCAGGACCAGAGGCAGGGGCAGCCGCAGACGCAACCCTCGGGACAACCGACCGCGAAGCAGCCCAACATCCTGGTCATCATGGGCGACGACATCGGATGGTTCAACATTAGCGCCTACCACCAGGGCGTCATGTCGGGCAGAACGCCCAACATTGACAAGCTCGCCGCGGAGGGCATGCGCTTCACAGATTACTACGCCGAGGCGAGTTGCACCGCGGGCCGTGCGAACTTCATCACCGGGGAGCTTCCGGTGCGCACTGGCCTGACCACGGTCGGCCAGGCGGGCGCCGACGTGGGAATCCCGAATGAGGCGGTGACACTTGCGACAGTGCTTAAGTCGCAAGGCTATGCGACCGGGCAGTTCGGCAAAAATCACTTGGGAGACCAGAACAGGTACCTGCCGACGCTGCACGGCTTCGACGAATATTTCGGCTACCTGTATCATCTTGACGCCATGTCAGATCCGTACTGGTACGACTACCCGCAGGACTGGATCGACAAATCCGGGCCGCGCAACCTGGTCCATGCCTGGGCCACCGACGTGGACGACCCTACCGTCATGCCACGCTGGGGCAAGGTCGGCCGGCAGCGCATCGCGGATGAGGGCCCGCTGGCCCCCTTCCCGAACATGGCCAACCGACAGAACTGGCAGGAAAGTCGCAAGGCGAAATACAACATGGAGACGTTCGACGAGGTGCTCGTCGACCACAGCAAACGCTTCATGGACGAGGCGAAGAGTGCGGGGAAGCCCTTCTTCATCTGGCACAACACCACGCGCATGCACGTCTTCAGCTACCTGTCCCCCCGCTATCAGGCGAAGATGAACAGCGAAAGCAATTACGGGGTCGAAGAGGCGGGGATGGCCGAGTTCGACGATGCGGTCGGGGCGCTGACCAAGCACCTGGACGACATCGGCGAGGCCGACAACACCATCGTCATTCTCACGACCGACAACGGCGCCGAGGTCTTCACTTGGCCGGACGGCGGGATGACACCGTTCAAGTCCACCAAGGGCACCGTCTATGAGGGTGGCTTCCGGGTACCCGCGATCATCCGCTGGCCCGGAAAGATCAAGCCGGGCACGGTCGAGAACGGCATGTTCTCCGGCCTTGACTGGCTGCCAACCCTCGCCGCGGCGGCGGGCGCGCCGGACATCCGGGAACAGCTGCTGAAAGGCGTGAAGCTCGGCGACCGGACCTACAAGAATTACCTCGACGGCTACAATCAGATGGATCTTCTGCTGGGACAGGGGCCATCCGCACGGCACGAGGTCTTTTACTTCGGTGGCCCGAACCTGGGAGCGGTGCGGATCGACGACTTCAAGTTCACGTTCTACCAGCAGCCCTTCGGCTGGCCTGGCGAGAAGGTGACGACGGACATGCCAACGATTGTCAACCTGCGCCAGGACCCGTTCGAACGGACCCCCGACCTGCGAGGCGAAACGCTCAATGGTTCGAGCGGGGGCTACGTGAACGACTTCATGGCGCGCGAATTCTGGCGCTTCGTGACTGTGCAGCAAGCGGTCGCGGCCTTGGCGGAAACCGCGATTAACTACCCTCCGATGCAAGCACCTGCATCGTTCAACCTGAGCGCCATCAAGGCCAAGATCGATGAGACGATCAAATCGCATCAGGGGGAATAGCGGGCGAGGATGTTCGATGGAGGGCGCGCCGCCGTGCGCGCCCTCAATGGTCTGCAGGTCGGCGTCCGGCAAATCCAAGTCGGGCCGCAAAGTGCCGTCGGTTGCTCCAGTGCAGGTGAAGGCACAGTAAGGTGGAGATTATCGTTGAACGGTGCCGGGCGCACCTGCCCTCCCCGAATTCGGCCGTAGGACAGGGGCAATGTTCGAGACTGTCAGGTCGTTTGTTCCGGGCCTCCCATATCTTGCGAAGTTCTCTGTCGTGGTCGCGGTGATGGTCGGGAATTCCGCCCCTCGGGCGTCGCGTCGGCATCCCCGGAATGGCCGGGCTGCTGCTCATTGGCGGGCACCTCGAGCCACATGTCCTCGGTTTTTTCGGGGAAGATCGGCCATTGCGAAACTCTTCGCAGAGCTCGGCAAGCTGCTGCTGATGTTTTTCGCGGGTCTCGCGGTCGATGTCGCCCTTTTGAGGAAGGCCGAGGTGCGGGCGATCGTGTTTGCGGTCGTGATGCGCTATTTGTCGGGAGTCGCGGTCG